>JAZLDW010000055.1:0-57844 GCA_045614945.1 Clostridia bacterium
GCCAAGGCTTTTAATTTTTAATATTAGTCAGATGTATAAGGGAGAAGAGCAATCTGTCTAGCTCTCTTGATAGCAACAGTAAGCTGACGCTGATGCTTTGCGCAACAACCGCTGATTCTTCTAGGAAGAATCTTAGCACGCTCTGTTACATATCTTCTAAGCTTTGCTACATCCTTATAATCTATGTGGTCTACCTTGTCAACGCAGAAAGCACAAACCTTTCTCTTAGCGCGTCTGACACGGGGTCTATCCATTTTCTTTTCTTCAGACATTTATTTCGCCTCCTTGTTTTTAATTAAAACGGGAGATCGTCATCAGTATCAAGCAATGGAGTAAAGTCATCATTGGCTAAATTCTGCGGCATCTGCGGTACATCCTGCATAGCCGAAGTATAATTGTTGTCAGAGGCACCATCCTGGCTTCTCTTGCTTTCGCCAAAGCTAACTTCACTTGCAACAACTTCTGTTGTGTAATTGCGTTTACCGTCCTGACCTTCCCAGCTTCTGGTCGATATACGACCGATAACGATAATCATTCTGCCCTTCTGGAAATAGTTGCTGACAAACTCAGCAGTCTTGTTCCATGCAACACAGTTGATAAAATCTGTTTGTCTGTTCTCGCCGTAACCATTATCGATTGCAATAGAGAAACTACAAACAGGTGTACCCGTACCCGTGTGACGGAGTTCAGGGTCGCGTGTGAGTCTACCCATCAATATTGCTTTGTTAATCATAGGTTACGCCTCCTCGCATCTGATTACAATGTTACGGATGATACCATCGGTAATGCCGTAAACACGCTCAAGCTCAGCCGGAAAATCAGGGCTTGACTTAAAGTTAACCAAAACATAGTAGCCTTCTGTCAAATCATTGATTGTGTATGCGAGTCTGCGCTTGCCCCAATCGTCAACGCTGACAATCTCACCATTCTTTTCAATCAATGACTTGAACTTTTCAACCAATGCAGTGATTTCTTCTTCAGTTTTGGTTGCATCAATTACGAATATAGTCTCGTAATTATTGATATGTTCTGCCATTTCTTTCACCTCCTTTTGGACTTTGACCCCCGATGTATTCGGGAGTAAGGATTGTTATATACAAATAACTCATATATTATAGTACATTTATTTAAAAAAGTCAAGAATATTATTATAAAATTTTCATATATATCAATTAAGTGGACAAAGTCCATTTATTTTGATATTAACAAAAGGGGAAGATGTTATGAAAAAAACTTTTTTAATGTTTGTATCAGTTGTTGTAGCGGCGTTTTTATTGCCATATTGTGTTTCGGGAGTTATATCATTTATAGACAGACAAGCCGCACCTATTATTTCGCTTGAGAACGGAGATGCGGTAACGACCGGTAACTTTTCAGAGCCATTTTCGATAAGTGTATATTTTAAAAACGAGGATAATGTTAAACAAATCGAGCTTGAGGAATATCTTGTTGGCGTTCTGGCAGGGGAGATGTCGCCTACATATCACCTTGACGCGCTAAAAGCACAGGCTGTTGCGGCAAGAAGTTATATTTTAAGTAAGGTCGCAGACCATATTGATGGAAAAATCGCACAGGAGCATAACGGCGCTATGGTATGCACAGATTATAAGCATTGTAAGGCGTGGAGGAGTATAGACGAAATAAAAACGGGGTGGGATTCTCGTTTTACAGATGATTATGAGACAAAAATAAGAAACGCGGTAGAGCAGACCGCAGGCGAGTATTTAATTTACGACAGCAAGGTTGTAAAAGCATATTTTTATGCAATAAGCAGCGGTAGAACAGAGAATGTGTCTGATGTATGGGAGGCATCGTTGCCATATCTTAAATCAGTTGCAAGTAATGAGGATATAGGCAGTGATGGATACGAATCAATGAGTACATATCCAAAAGATTTATTTTTACAAAAATTAAAGACAATACATCAGGATATAGAAATTTCTGATACTTCAAAAATGATTACTAATATAAAACGCACAGAAGGTGGAAGTGTAAGAACAATAGAGATTGGAAACAAGGAGTTTAGCGGTGAGCAACTACGCGAGTTATTTAAGCTCAGAAGTGCCAATTTTGAACTAAGCGCCGATGGAGATAAAATAATATTCAAGGTCTTAGGTTATGGCCACGGAGTTGGTATGAGTCAAAACGGTGCAAATGTAATGGCAAACAACGGCCGTGATTATATTGATATTTTAAAGCATTATTACACAGGAGTGGATATCGTAAACTTGTATAAAAAAGTGTACTGATTTAGTAGTTTAATAAATTAAAAAGGAGGCTTAAGCCTCCTTTTTAATTTATTCAGATAGTAAAAAGTCTACCGTTAATTAGAAAATATAAAAGAACAATAAAACCAAGAATTATGCGATAATTTGCAAAAAACTTAAAGTTATGTTTTCTGACATAGTTTACAAGGAATTTTACAGATAGCATTGAGACAACATAAGCCACAATCATAGCAATAAAAAGAAGTATCCATTGATTTGCATCCATCGCAAAGTCGCAGGTTGCCATCTTAAGTATTGTGACACCAAGCATAACGGGAATAGCAAGAAAAAATGAGAATTCTGCTGCAACCTCTCTTGATGTGCCGAGTAATATTGCGCCAAGTATTGTTGCACCCGAGCGTGATGTTCCCGGAACTATTGATAAGACTTGAAACAAACCTATTAGCAGAGCGGTTTTGTATGTCATTTCATTCATATTTGTTACAATTGGTGTAGAAATTCTTCTCTCTGCAATAATAAAGCCGATTCCATATACAATCAGCATCGCGCTGACAACGACAGGTGTAGAGAAACTATCCATAAAGTCGTTGAGAAGCAAACCAATAACTGCAGCCGGAATACATGCAAAGATAACCTTAAACCACATTTGCCATGTGTCTGACTTTTCTTGCTTATTTT
Source organism: Clostridia bacterium (assembly GCA_045614945.1). GTDB lineage: Bacteria > Bacillota > Clostridia > Monoglobales > Monoglobaceae > UMGS1820. The sequence goes on from JAZLDW010000055.1 coordinate 2,907, forward strand.
TTGACGGAGCAAAAGGATTTAGTTTGTTAAAATACAGCGTTACAATTGCAAGTATTGCACCAAGTTGAATTACATAGAGAAAAAGTTGTGAACCAAAAAATCCGTCCGCGGTGTTCATAAACTCGTTTACGAGTATCATATGCCCTGTGCTGCTGATTGGCAGCCACTCGGTAATACCTTCTACAATACCAAGGACAATTGCTTTTAAAATATCAATTATAAACATTTTAAATCACTCCAGTTAATATCTTATAAATCTATTTTATATCATCTATATTATAAGGTGTTGTCTGATATACAAAATAATTAAGCCAGTTGGAGTAAAGAAGGTTCGCGTGTGCTCTCCAGTTCATTATAGGTTCGCATTTTGGGTCATCATTTGGGAAGTAGTTTTGCGGTACTTCAATATCAATACCCTTATCTACATCTCTGAAATATTCAGAAGCCAGAGTCTCTCTGTCGTATTCTGAATGCCCGGTCACAAAGAACTGACGCTCACTTTTTGCAGTCAGTATATAAACGCCCGCTTCTTTAGAAGATGCAAGAATTTCTAGTTCTGAAACCTTTTTGATATCTTCCTCAACAAGACCTGTATGTCTTGAGTGTGGTGCATAGAACACATCGTCAAAACCACGAAGAAGCATCTTATGTTTTTTATCGGACATAATTGTATGTGGAAATACACCAAACATTTTTTTGTCAAGCAAGGTCTTTCGAATACCATAATGATAGTAAAGTGCTGCTTGAGCACCCCAACATATATGAAATGTAGATGTAACATTGCTCTTTGACCATTCCATAATTTCGCAAAGCTCGTCCCAATAATCTACTTCTTCAAAATTAATTGTCTCAACCGGTGCGCCGGTGATAATCATACCGTCAAACTTTTTATCTTTATAATCATTAAATGTTCCATAAAATGTTTCAAGATGGCTTTTTGATGTATTTTTTGATTCGTGGCTCATCATATGCATAAAATATGCATCTACCTGAAGCGGTGAGTTGCTGAGCATACGGAGAAGCTGAGTCTCAGTAGTTATTTTTGTTGGCATTAGGTTTAGTATAAGAATTTTAAGCGGACGAATATCCTGTGTAAGAGCTCGGGTCTCTGTCATAACAAAGATATTTTCGTTACCAAGAGTTTTTATTGCAGGTAAATTGTTCTGAACCTTAATAGGCATTTAATCACACCCTTTTATAAATTATACCATCACAGTATATCATATATAGTAGAATTAGTAAAGAATATTTTGCGCATAATAGATAAAAACTTATGTAAAATGGTGAGACTAAAAATGGACAATGATTGTAAAAATAATAATATAAAAGAAATGGCAAGTGTAAGCCTTGATTGTAAGTTTGGCAAAATTTTTTGTCTGACAATTATAGGCGAGATAGAAGGGCATATTGCTCTGCCCGGCGCAAACAAAACAACTAAATACGAACATGTTATTCCGCAACTTGTTATGATAGAAGAAGATGCCGAGATTGATGGACTAATGATTTTACTAAATACTGTCGGCGGCGATGTTGAGGCGGGACTTGCAATATCAGAACTGATTGCAAGCATGAGTAAGCCCACTGTATCTATTGTACTTGGCGGAGGACATAGCATTGGTGTGCCGTTATCTGTGTCAGCCAAACATTCTTTAATTGTTCCGTCTGCAACAATGACGATACATCCAATAAGGTCAAGTGGCACTTTTATAAACACTCCGCAGACATTTGAGCAAATGAACAAGATCCAGGAGAGGCTTATCGAATTTGTTGTGCGGAATTCAAAAATCAACAAAAGATATTTTAGAGATTTAATGATGGATACAAAAAATATATCAAACGATGTAGGAACAGTGCTTTTTGGCGAAGAAGCAGTAAGGTGCGGGCTGATAGATGAAGTAGGAGGGATTTCCAAAGCAATAGAAATCATTAAAAATATGGTAGAGGATAAAAAATAACAAAATTTTTAAAAATAATTTGTTATTTTACTTGACATATCTCACAAATATCGGTATAATTGATGAGTAGAATTTTTTATACCTTGACATCTTAGTGTTGACCATATTTGGAGGGAGGGTTGTACCATGGCAGAAGTTAGAGTTAAAGATAACGAATCCTTAGATAGTGCACTCAGACGTTTTAAGCGTTCATGCGCAAAAGCAGGTGTTTTGTCTGAAGTTAGAAAGAGAGAACATTATGAGAAGCCCAGCGTAAAACGTAAAAAGAAGTCTGAGGCTGCAAGAAAGCGTAAATTCAGATAGGATTTATATCGGCGGGGATTTTCTCCGCCGTTTTTTCATATAAAAAATAAATTAAAGAAGGGATAGCGGTATGTTAGCAAAGTTTGGAACAGCGGGAAACTGTGAGGCATTTTATGATGCAGGTAACAAATCTGCTTTGCAGATGCCACTTTGGCTTAAAAATCATAATCTTGATTGTTACGAGTATCAGTGTGGCAGGGGTGTTAAAATATCAGATGATGCGGCGCGCTCTCTTGGTGATATTGCAAAAGAAAACGGGATTACTTTGTCTTTGCATGCACCATATTATATAAGTTTATCCTCGGTTGAGGAAGAGAAAAGGATAAACAGTGTTAATTACATTTTATCAACTTTAAATGCTGCAAAATGTATGGGCGCAGACAGAATAGTTGTTCACTCTGGCTCCTGTGGAAGCATTACTAGAAAAGAAGCTCTTTCACTTGCAACAGATACTTTGAAAATGGCGATTGATGCTGCAGATGAGCATGGTTTTGGTGATATTCATATTTGTCCTGAAACTATGGGAAAGGTAAAGCAACTAGGAAATCTTGATGAAGTTATAAAACTTTGTTTGATTGATGAAAGATTGATTCCAACGATTGATTTCGGTCATATAAATTCAATGACGCTTGGTGCTCTAAAAAGCACAGAAGATTTTGAGGCAATTTTTGATGCAATTGAAAAAAAGCTCGGTGCAGAGAGGGCAAAAAACTTTCACGCTCATTATAGCCGAATAGAATATACAAATGCAGGCGAAAAAAAGCACCATACATTTGATGATGTACAGTATGGACCAGAATTTTCTCCAATAGCAGAAATACTGGCAAAAAGAGGAGCAACCCCACGAATTATATGCGAATCAGCGGGCACACAAACAATTGATGCAGTACGCCTTAAGGAATTGTATATGAATTGTATAAAGTAATCAGCGGGGGGCATTATGTATAAAAAGCTTTGTGATATATTAAAAGAGGTAGATTCTGTACTCATAACTTCTCCTTATAATCTGAGGTATTTTACGGGATTCAGAGGTGGAGAAGGCGTTGCACTTATCGGTAATGATTTCAGATTTCTTTTTGTTGACTCAAGATACGCTGAGGCAGCATCAGCTGAGGCAGCTGACTATGAAGTAATAGAGTTTTCTGCCGGAAAACTTTTAGATCTTATATATGACAAAATATCTTTAATGTCGACAAAAAATATTGGATACGAAAACAGTTATATGACTGTTTCAGAATATGAAAAATATTCAGACAGATTAAAAAATTGTACGTTTGTTGGTCTTAAAAACCGCCTTGATACGCTTCGAATGATTAAAACTGACGAAGAGATTGGTTATATTCAAAAAGCTGCAGAAATTGCGGATAAAGCCTTTAGCGAAGTTTTATCAAAAATAAAATGTGGTGTATCAGAGTGTGAGATTGCGGCGGAAATAGAATATATAATGAGGCGCCTTGGTGGTGATGGCGCATCTTTTGATACCATAGTTGTATCGGGCGTAAAATCAAGTATGCCGCATGGTATGCCGAGTAACAAAAAGCTTGAATACGGAGATTTTGTTACCATGGATTTTGGATGCACATATAATGAATACTGCTCTGATATGACAAGGACTGTGGTTGTTGGAGGTGCCAGCGATAAACAAATCGATGTATATAATACAGTCAAAAACGCACAAATCAACGGTCTTCAACATATAAAAGCGGGGGTTGTCGGCAAAGAAGCCGACAAGGCTGCAAGAGATGTAATTGACACTGCAGGATATGGAGAATATTTTAGACACTCTCTAGGGCACGGAGTTGGCCTTATGATACATGAGTTGCCAAACCTGTCGCCTATGTCTGACATTTCTCTTGAAGAAAATATGGTTGTTACTTGTGAACCCGGAATTTACATTCCCGGCTTTGGCGGAGTGCGCATAGAGGATTTAGTTGTCGTAAAAAAAGACGGCTTTGTCAACATGACAAATTCACCTAAAGAATTGATTATATGTGATTAGATAAATAACCTGTTGATGGGAGGTGATACCATGATAATGATTGATGGCGTTGTAGAAAGTATAATATACGAAAACACAGAGAACGGATATACTGTTTGTGATGTTTCAAGTGCCGGGCAATTGATTACTATGACAGGCTATATGCCAAACCTCTCTGAAGGTGAGCGCATAAATGCGCACGGAGATTGGGTAACACATGTTGAATACGGAGATCAATTTAAGGTCGAATATTATGAGAGAAAAATGCCATCAACAGAAACGGAGATAGAGAAATATCTTGCTTCAGGATTACTGCCAGGAGTCGGTAAGGCAACAGCTAAAAAAATAGTTCAGGCTTTCGGAAAAGAGGCGCTTGAAGTAATCGAAAAAAATCCTGATAAATTACTTGTGATTCAAGGATTGACCAAGAAAAAAATAGATGAAATATACAAGAAGTATACAGAACTTGTTGGCGTCAGAGAAGTAGTCATATTTTTTCAACGCTTTGGAATCTCTCCGTCGTCAGCAGTCAGAGCATACAAGACATTTGGTAATAGCGTCCTCGATATAATAAATAAAAACCCATACCTTATGGCAGAGAGAGTTGATGGTATCACCTTTAATATTGCAGATGACATAGCACGCGAACTTGGTTTTGCTAAAGATTCTTACGAGCGTATATCCTGTGGTATAAAATTTTTGTTGCGTCAGGTAGGATATATAAATGGTCATACATATTTACCAAGACAATCTATATCTGCTCATGCAGCACAAAAACTTGATATAGATATAGGAAACATTGAAAACACTATTTCTGAAATGCTACTTAATGAGCAGTTGTATCAAGTAAATATGGGCGAGTATGATGCAATATATCTTGATGAATATTATCACGCTGAAAAGAGGGTCGCTGCGCGACTTATAGAAATGTCGGAGCTTGTTTTTGATGTTGATATTGACAGAATAAATTCCTTGATAGAAAAAATAGAAAAGAAAAACAACATTATGCTTGCCCAGGAGCAAATCGAGGCAGTACAATGTGTTTTTCAAAACTCGGCAACTGTTATTACTGGTGGCCCCGGTACGGGTAAAACAACTATTATTCGTACAATAATAGATATAATGGAACTATCGGGAAAGCGGGTTTTGCTTACTGCACCAACAGGAAGAGCAGCAAAGCGTATGACTGAAGTGTGCTCTATGGAGGCTAAAACAATACATCGTTTGCTTGAGATTATGCCAGGCGAGAACGAGGTTGGCAACCGATTTGTAAGGAATGAGGACAATAAACTTGACTGCGATGTTCTTATTATTGATGAAATGTCAATGGTTGACTTACTTCTTATGGACAGTCTTCTTTCTGCATTGTCCAGAGGAGCAAAAATTGTTATGGTTGGAGACAGCGATCAGCTACCGTCAGTAGGGGCGGGAAATGTCTTAAAAGATATAATTGACAGCGATATACTTACATGTATTAAATTGACAGAAATTTTTAGACAAGCAAGAGAGAGTATGATTGTTGTAAATGCCCACAGAATAAATTATGGCGAGATGCCGCACCTTAATGATGCGGATAATGACTTCTTTTTTGTAAACCGCGATAACCCAATGACTATACCTGACACTATTGCAGATTTGTGCGCAAGAAGACTCCCGATTAAATATGGATTTAATAGTATTTCACAGATTCAGGTATTGACACCGACAAGAAAATCGTTAATTGGCGTACAAAATCTTAATCTTATATTGCAAGAAAAATTAAACCCACCACATCCTGATAAATCTGAACATTTAACAAATAAATGTACATTTCGCCTTGGGGACAAGGTTATGCAGATTAAAAATAATTACCACCTAGAGTGGGAAAAAATTGATTCTAAAGAGAGTGGACTTGGTGTATTTAACGGAGATGTTGGATTTATATCAAACATAAACAAACAAAAACAGAATTTAACTGTAATATTTGACGATAAGTCTGTAGTGTATGATTTTATGCTGCTTGACGAGCTTGAACTTGCCTATGCGTCGACTGTACATAAAAGTCAAGGCAGCGAATTTGATGCAGTTATTATTCCGATGTGTGAGACCCACAGACTACTCATGACCAAGAATCTTTTGTATACTGCAATTACAAGAGCAAAAAAACTTGTAGTTCTTGTCGGGCAGGAAGAAACAATTAAGATATATATTAACAATAATAATGTACAAAAAAGATTTTCTGGACTTAAAAATATACTTGGAGTTTTTTAATAATAACATAAAAGAGGAGATAATATGGAATACTTTGCTATGCCCTTGCAGAATTTAATAGAAGAGTTTGAAAAGCTTCCTGGAATAGGCAGTAAAACTGCGCAGAGGCTCGCTTTTTATATAATTAATCAACCAGAGGAGAAGGCGCGTAAATTTGCAAACTCAATAATAAATGCTAAAGAAAAACTTTGTTATTGCAAAGTGTGTCAAAACCTTTCTGACATGGAAGTGTGTTCTATTTGTGAAAACACAGGCAGAGACCACGCTGTTATTTGTGTTGTAGAAAGTCCAAGAGATGTTTTGCAAATTGAAAGGACTAATGAATATAAAGGTCTTTATCATGTGCTTCATGGCGCTATTTCGCCAATGGATAACATTGGACCTGACGATATAAGAATTAAGGAGCTCGTTGCCAGAGTAACCTCAGGTGATGTAAAAGAAGTAATTATGGCAACAAATCCCAATCTTGAGGGTGAGACAACCGCTATGTATATATCAAAGCTGATTAAACCGTTTGGCGTAAATGTAACAAGAATTGCTCACGGAGTGCCCGTCGGTGGTGAGCTTGAGTTTGCAGACGAGGTGACCTTATCAAAAGCACTCAAGTGGAGGGTTAGTATTTAATGAAAAAAAACGATGTTTTTGAGATAAAAATCACAGGCATGACAGATGATGGCAGTGGAGTGGGAAGAGCCGAAGGAATAGCTGTTTTTGTCCCATATACAATTGTTGACGAAACTGTGAGAGTTCATATTATAAAAGTAAATAAAACATACGCAGTAGGCAAACTTATTGAGGTTATAAAACCGTCTGAACATCGTGTAAAGGCTGAATGTGACATTTTTTACAAATGCGGCGGATGTCAACTTTGGCACATGGATTATACAGCAGAGCTCGAATATAAATACAACAAGGTAAAGGACTGCATTAGAAGAATAGGCGGAATAAATACCGAGGTTTCTGCAGTTGTTGGTAGCGATAATATATCGCGTTATCGAAACAAAATTCAAATGCCTGTATCTGCAGATGGTATTGGTTTTTATAAAAAAAACAGTCACGATGTAGTTGATGTTAACGATTGCCTTTTACAAGACAAAAAGATATCTGATATAGTTTATCAAATTCGCAAATGGGCAATTAGCAACAAAATAGAACAATATAACGAAAAAACAAACGATGGAATTCTTCGACATATATATATACGCACGGGTGATGAAGGAATAATGGTTGTTCTTGTTACTACAAAGGAAGAACTTCCGCATACTGATAAACTGATAGACGCATTAACCAAGATGAATTTGCCAATATGCAGTATAATGTGTAATGTGAACAAGCATAAAACCAATGTTGTTCTTGGCACAAAAAATATCTTACTTTATGGTAGAGATGTTATTTGCGATAAAATTGGTGAAATAGAATTTGAAATTTCACCAAACTCTTTTTATCAGGTAAATAAAGAACAAACTCGTACTCTCTATAGTATTGCACGCCGCATGGCTAATTTAAAAGGAACAGAAATCGTGTGGGATTTGTATTGCGGCATAGGTACAATTGGTCAATATATGGCAGACAAAGCGAGTAAAATAATTGGAATTGAAGTTGTGCCCGAAGCCATTGAAAATGCCCGAAAAAACGCACTAAACAATGGAGTTGCAAACGCAAAGTATTACTGTGGCGCAGCAGAAAAAGTCGCACCCGAACTTATAAAAAAAGGGGAAAGAGCAGATGTTGTAATTCTTGACCCACCAAGAAAGGGCTGCGACGAAACTTTACTTGATACTGTTATTAAAGCTAAACCCAAACGCATAGTTTATATCTCCTGTAAGCCAGCAACACTTGCAAGGGATTTAAAATATTTATCTGCAAACGGATATAATATAAAAGAAATTGTCCCTGTTGACATGTTTCCCAGGACTTGCCATGTGGAGACTGTTGTTCAGTTATGCAGAGAAAATGCTGGAGTATTCAAATATGACAATTTAAAGAAAGATTTTTGTTTTCACCAATAAAATATCGGCAAGAAAGAGTAAAGAACAGATAATTGCCTCGGTATATACATAGAAATATTGGTTATATTTACCTTGACTTAATTATAAATTTAATGTATAATATATTTTTAAAATAACTATTGAGGTGAAGACGTTGGATAAATTCGAATTTAAAGCAATGCAAAACACAATTGATAAAGAAGTAGATAAATATATGAAACTTATCTACTCTCATAACTCTGCGTGGAATACAATACCGTCGCACTATTATACTGATTATAATGTTAAGCTTGGATTGCGTAATGCAGACGGGACGGGTGTTCTTGCAGGTTTCACATCAATTGGAGAAGTGCACGGATATATCATGGACGAAGGCTATAAAACTCCTGTCCCCGGAAAACTCAGATATAGAGGAATAAGCATAGAGGATGTTGTAAACGCTTGCTCGGCAGAGAAACGTTTTGGGTTTGAAGAGACGGCTTTCTTGCTTTTATTTGGATTTTTGCCTGACAAAACGATGCTTCAAAACTTTACTTCTTTTCTTGCTAAAAAAAGAAATTTACCTGATGAGTTTACAGAAGATATGATTTTCAAGGCACCAAGCAAAAACATAATGAACAAACTTGCAAGATCTGTCTTGGCTCTTTATTCATATGATGATAACCCTGACGACATATCGATATCAAATTTGTTGCGTCAAAGTCTTGATCTGATTGCAAGATTTCCTGTGCTTATTGCTGATGCATATAGTTGTAAACGCCATTACTTTGATGGCGAAAGTCTTGTTTTGCATAACCCAAACCCAGAACTATCTGCCGCAGAAAACTTTCTTGCAATGATTAGACCCGACAAGCAGTTCACAGAGATTGAAGCGGAGACACTTGATTTGTCAATGATACTTCAGGCAGAGCACGGCGGGGGTAACAATTCTGCATTTACAGTCCGCGTTTTGTCATCTACAGGCACAGATACATATTCGGCGATATCTGCATCAGTAAGCTCGCTTAAAGGTCCAAAGCATGGTGGCGCAAATGACAAGATGCTATCACAGATGGATGAGATAAAGGCAAATGTATCAAATTGGACAGATGAAACTGAGGTTATGAACTATCTCAAGAAGATACTTCGCAAAGAAGCGGGTGACGGTAAGGGTTTGATTTATGGTATTGGACACGCCGTTTATACAATTTCGGATCCGCGTGCAGTAATCTTAAAAGAACACGCAGCAAAACTTGCTGAAGTAACAGGATTTGAGGCAGAATTTGAACTCTATAATCTAGTTGAAAAACTTGCTCCTATAGCCTTTCGAGAGGTAAAAGGAATCGAAAAAGAAATGTGTGCAAATGTTGATTTTTACTCAGGCCTTGTATATAAAATGCTTAAGCTTCCGCAAGAACTTTACACACCTATATTTGCAATGTCGCGAATTGTTGGTTGGTCTGCTCATAGAATGGAAGAGATAATGACTAACAGTAAGATAATTCGCCCTGCTTACAAGAGTACAGTAAAGCGTCTTGGCTATACACCGATAGCAGAGCGTAAAGAAATAGATCTTAGTGATTTTTAATATAAAATAGGAGTGGAAAAAATCCACTCCTATTTTATTACTTCAAATTTGTTTATTGATATTTCGTATGCAGTCTTTGTCTCAAAATCCTCATCATTGATGCGCTTTTGATATTCTCTACTTTGTATCCTTCCCCAAATCCTCAAGTTTGTACCCACAGCAAAACTCTCTGCATATTTTGCATTTCTTCCCCATGCAATGCAGGGGATATAATCAGATTTATTATATGACCGATTCACCGCAAGAAGAATATCGGTTATTTCTCTCATAAACGGTGTTGTTCTATATACAGGCTTTTTGCAAATATACCCATCGAGAAAAATATTATTTGGATTTTGGCTTATATCTGCATTGTCAATGTATTCTATTTCTTTAACAAAAACAGTAAGCATCAATCTGTTTCCAACATTTGAGAAATTATTATACGATCTGAACTGCCCATTAACTTTAATAAAATTATTAATCTCAGGTCTTCTGGTTGTGAAAAACCTCTCGGAAATCGTAATGTTTATTAAATCAAATTTATCACTTAATCTTGGTACCTTAAGTTTGAATAAGTAAAACTTTTCTCCATAAATCATATGTGAGAACTCAAGCTCACTGTCTATTATGCCTGTCAGCTGTGCTTTATTGTTTTCAAAATAAGTATTTTCCACTAAATTCACTCCTGTCAATGGTCATAAACACTAAATGTCTACTGTAATGTATATTAATTGGTTAATTAAATTAGAACAAGTGATACAAATACTTTTATGTATATATCTTATCAAAATATCTTTACCACATCGCGTTAAATCTATTCCTAAAATTTGTATATTCAAGTAGTTAGCTAAAGTATATCCACTGTATGTTGAGAGCATAATAAATATGTCGTAAATTACTATATATAAAAGGGTGTATATTTTTGATAATTACAATAATCCGTACAATAATTATGTATATTTTTGTTGTTGTAACTCTTAGGATGATGGGTAAAAGACAAATAGGAGAGCTTGAGGCATCAGAGTTGGTAGTCACAATCATTATATCCGAAATTGCTGCAATGCCAATTACAAATATTGAGGTGCCGCTTGCTACGAATATTACCGCTATGCTTGTTTTAATGTCTCTTGAGGTACTTATTTCATTTTTCGCCTTTAAAAGCCCGAGACTACGTAGCTTTCTTTATGGAAAACCAAGTGTGTTTTATGAAAACGGAAAACTAAATCAAGATGAAATGTTGAAGCAGCGGTTTAATATTGCTGATATAATGGAAGAAATAAGAGGAAACGGCGTATGTACTCTGTCAGATGTTGAATTTATAGTGATGGAAACAAACGGAAAGGTAAGCGTGATACTTAAATCAGAAAAAAGTCCAATTACCCCGGAACAACTGAATATAAATACGGACCCGCTTAAAATGAGCTATATTATTATAGAAAACGGCGTATTAATAAAAAGTTGTATGAAAAGGCTCGGGCTTAATGAAGCGTGGTTAAAAAAGCAAATCGAAAAACAAAATATAAAGAATATAAATAATGTATTTTATATGAGTTATGAGTATGAAACAGGAAAGACAGTTGTAATACCAAAGTGTGATAATAGGAGGAAGAAATCATGAACAGAATTGTTGCCACTATAATAATTATCGCCATAATCATATCTGTCTCATCTTTTCATGTATACAAGGTTGTAAAACTTACAGATAAAATTGATAATACGGCAGATATAATATATGAGCTGTATCAGTTAGATAAATGGAGTGAAATAGAGGCAGAACTTAAGGAAATATCAAATCTTTGGAACAAAAATAAGCTATGGGCATACCTTACCCTTTCCACAAATCAGGTTGATGAAATTGAAATATCGCTGAAACAGTGCATTTCATATTCGCAAATAGGAGCAAAACCTGACTTTATAGGAGAATTTAGAATGTTTTGTATGCTTGTAGAACATTTGCCAAGGCAGGAGACATTTTCTTTTGAAGAACTTCTCTAAAATTTGTTAAAATCAACTATAATTTTTTATATTTTATAATATATCTTTTGCCTCCCATTACTTGACATTATCATGCTTATAGGATAAAATAAAAGAGAATGGGGAATTATGAAATTTTACATCGAAAGGAATGATATAAATGGGTATGACACTTGCTCAAAAAATACTCAAAGCCCATCTTGTCAGCGGTGAAATGGTTGCAGGTTCTGAGATAGGTATAAAAATCGATCAGACTCTTACACAAGATGCGACCGGAACGATGGCATATCTTGAATTTGAAGCAATGGGAGTTCCCAGGGTTAAGACCGAAAAATCGGTTGCGTATATTGATCATAACACACTTCAAAGTGGTTTTGAAAACGCAGATGATCACAGATTTATAGGAAGTATATGTAAAAAGCACGGAATATATTTTTCGCGTCCAGGAAACGGCATCTGCCATCAGGTGCATTTAGAGCGTTTCGGTATACCCGGAAAGACCTTAATTGGTTCTGACAGCCACACTCCTACCGGCGGTGGAATTGGTATGATTGCAATTGGAGCAGGCGGAATGGATGTCGCAGTAGCTATGGGCGGCGGTACATACTATATTACATGTCCTAAAATTGTAAAAGTTGAACTTAAAGGAAAACTTAGCCCCTGGGTTGCTGCAAAAGATGTTATACTTGAGGTTTTGCGCAGAATGTCAGTAAAAGGTGGCGTTGGCAAGATTATAGAATACTGCGGAGAAGGTGTTGCTACTTTGTCAGTTCCAGAGAGAGCAACAATTACAAATATGGGTGCAGAGCTTGGTGCGACAACATCTATCTTCCCGTCAGATGAAACAACCCGTAAATTTTTAAAAGCACAGCGCAGAGAAGAGGATTTTATTGCCTTGTCCGCTGACCCTGATGCAGTATACGACGAGGTTATAGAAATAAATTTAAGTGAACTTGTGCCTCTGGCTGCTTGCCCACATTCACCGGATAATATTAAATCAGTTGATGAAATAGGTGCTATGAAGATTGATCAGGTATGTATAGGTTCATGCACTAATTCATCTCTTCTCGATATGCTCAAGGTTGCATATATTCTCAAAGGTAAGACTGTACACCCTGATGTATCCCTATCTATTGCACCGGGATCAAAGCAGGTTCTTAATATGCTAGCCGAGTGCGGTGCGCTTAAAACAATGATTGATGCAGGCGCAAGAATTCTTGAGAGCGCTTGCGGACCATGCATAGGTATGGGACAGTCTCCAAATTCAGGCGGTATTTCACTGCGTACATTTAACAGAAACTTTGAAGGCAGATCTGGCACCAAGGATGGACAGATCTATCTTGTATCGCCTGAACTCGCTGCAGCATCTGCACTCACAGGTGTGCTCACTGATCCGCGTACGCTTGGCAAGATGCCAAAGTTTAAAATTCCAAAGGTATTTACAGTTAATGATAACATGATTGTTCCACCGATTGCAGAAGATAAAATGGATAGCGTTGAAGTATTGAGAGGCCCAAACATTAAACCTTTCCCTGTGTCTGTAGCGATGGAGGATGAATTAAATGCAAAGTGCAGCCTTAAAGTGGATGATAATATAACAACCGACCATATTATGCCTGCAGGCGCAAAAATTCTTCCTCTCCGCTCTAATATTCCCAAAATTTCTGAACACTGTTTTGCAGTTTGTGATGAAAATTTTCATATTAGAGCCAAAGAAATGGGAAAGAGCGTAATTATTGGAGGCTCAAATTATGGCCAAGGCTCTTCCAGAGAACACGCTGCGCTTGCACCACTGTATCTTGGTGTAAAAGCTGTAATTGTTAAATCATTTGCAAGAATACATATGGCAAACCTTATAAATGCCGGAATTATTCCAATGACATTTAAAAACGAGTCGGATTATGACAGGATTGACCAGATGGATGAACTTAAAATTTCAGACCTGAGATCAAATATTAAATGTTCTAAAGAAATTATTGTTTCAAACATAACAAAGGGCTTTGACTTTACAGTTTTAGTTGATTTGTCTGACAGACAGCGCAAGATGCTTCTGTGCGGTGGTCTGTTAAACTACACAAAAGAAAATGCATAAATTATAGATTGCGAGGTATATGAAATGGAAAAAATTAAAATGACAACCCCTCTTGTTGAGATGGATGGCGATGAAATGACCAGAATTATCTGGCAAATGATAAAAGACATACTTATTTTACCATATGTGGATTTAAAGAGCGAATATTATGATCTTGGTCTTGAGTACAGAAACGAGACAGATGACAAGGTTACATTTGACTCTGCGTATGCTACCAAAAAATATGGTGTTGCAGTAAAATGTGCTACTATTACTCCCAACGCTGAGCGTGTTAAGGAATATAACCTTAAGCAAATGTGGAAGTCACCAAATGGTACAATTCGTGCTATACTCGATGGTACAGTTTTTCGTGCTCCTATCATAGTTAAAGGAATCACTCCATACATTCCAACCTGGACTAAACCAATCACTATAGCTCGTCATGCGTATGGTGATGTATATAAGAATACCGAGATGCAGGTTCCTGCAGGCTCTAAGTGTGAGCTTGTATGCACAGATAAAAACGGAAACGAAATCCGTGAGCTTATACATACATTTGATTCAAGTGCAGGTATTATTCAAGGCCTCCATAACATTGATGATTCTATTTCAAGCTTTGCAAGATGCTGTTTTAACTATGCGCTCGATACAAAGCAGGATGTTTGGTTTGCAACAAAAGATACAATATCTAAAAAATATGACCATAGATTTAAAGATATCTTTAATGAGATATTTGAAGCAGAATATAAAGAGAAATTTGACGCAGCAGGCATCGAATATTTCTATACATTGATAGATGATGCTGTTGCGAGAGTTGTTCGTTCTGAGGGTGGATACATTTGGGCATGTAAAAACTATTACGGCGATGTTATGTCTGATATGGTTGCAACCGCCTACGGAAGCCTCGCTATGATGACATCTGTACTCGTATCTCCTGACGGCACATATGAGTATGAGGCAGCTCATGGAACTGTTCAGCGTCATTATTATAAGCATTTAAAGGGAGAAGAAACATCTACAAACAGTGTTGCTACTTTGTTTGCGTGGACGGGCGCACTTAGAAAAAGAGGTGAACTCGACGGTCTTGCTGATCTTTGTATGTTTGCCGATAAACTCGAGGCGTCTACGATTAAAACAATAGAAGATGGAATTATGACAGGAGATTTATATTTATTGTCAGATCTTGAAAACAAGAAAAAAGTAAATACAAAAGATTTCCTTGTTGCTATAAATGAAAGATTAGCAGCAACCCTCTAAAAAGGAGTTATTCAATGTCTAAAAAAATATCCGGTCTGTTGATTAACAGATTACCAAGATATTACAGATATCTTACTGAAATTGAAAGTATGGGGCTTGAGAGAATATCCTCGAAAGAGCTGAGCCAACGCATGAATGTTACTGCCTCTCAGATACGCCAGGACTTTAATTGTTTTGGCGGCTTTGGTCAGCAGGGATATGGATACAATGTCAAGTTTCTCAAAGATAATATGGCTAAAATTCTTGGCATCGACAGAGGTTACACAGCTATTTTAATTGGTGCTGGCAACATGGGACGCACATTTGCGGTAAATACAAAGTTTGAATCAAGAGGGTTCAAGCTTGTTGGCATATTTGATTCTGACCAACAAAAAGTTGGACAAAAAATAGGCGAGCATGTTGTTATGCCTTATGATAAGGTAAAAAAATTCATTGACGAGAATAATCCCGAAATGGCAATTCTCACTGTTCCAAAACATGTAATCAACAATGTTGCAGACGAATTAGTAAGCTATGGTATCAGGGCATTTTTGAACTTTTCTCATGCAGAACTTTCAACAGATGCAGATGTTGCAGTAGAAAATGTACATCTTAGCGATAGCCTTATGAGACTTTCATATAAAATCGTTGAACAAAGCAGAAAAGCATCATCTAAATAACTTTCCAAATTATACGGAGGGGATATATGCTTATCATTGAAAAGGACTCATTTAACCCTATTCACACATTTGAGTGTGGTCAATGTTTCAGGTGGAACTATAATGATAAGGGTGTCTACACTGGTATATCAAGAGATAAAATATGCCGTGTTACTGGAGATAAGATAATATGTAACAAATCAGATATCGATTTTTGGCGCGAATATTTTGATTTAGATACTGACTACTCTAAAATTAAAGATATTCTTCTAAAAACGGATTCAACACTTGATGAATGCATTCGTTTTGGAGGTGGAATCCGTATATTAAAGCAAGATTTATGGGAAACGATTGTTTCGTTTATAATTTCTGCTAACAATAATATTCCGAGAATTAAACGGATTATAGAAACAATGTGTAAGATGTACGGAGAAAGAATAGTATCGGAAGAGGAAGTATTATATTCATTTCCCTCTGCCAGGGTTATATCCAACCTTAAAAAGGCTGATTTAGCGCCATTAAAAGTCGGATATCGTGATGAATATATAATAGATGCTGCACAAAAGGTTGTAAACAAGGAAGTAGATTTAGACGCTTTATCGACAATGAGTGATAACGAAGCGAAGAAGGAATTGATGAAAATAAAGGGAGTGGGAGACAAGGTCTCTGACTGTATCTTGTTGTTTGCATTAAAGCGATTTTCGGTATTTCCGACAGATGTTTGGATAAAAAGAATTTTATCAAATATATATAATGTTGAGGATAAAGATATTATACAATTTGTAAGTAAAAAGTATAAATCTCTTGCGGGTTACGCACAACAGTATTTATATTATTATTACAGAAATAAATTGTAAATTTTGCAGAATACACTTCTTGTATTTTGTAAAAAATATTAAAGAAAATAATATTATAGCCGGAGGTTTAAAATGTTAGTTTCAGCAAAAGATATGTTAAAAAAAGCGGTACAGGAGCACTACGCAGTAGGACAGTTTAATATCAATAATCTTGAATGGACAAAAGCGATTCTTTTAACTGCACAGGAAAATTCATCTCCTGTAATCTTAGGAGTATCAGAGGGTGCGGGTAAATATATGACAGGATTTAAAACCGTTGCCGATATGGTTAAGGCAATGATTGAGTGCCTTGATATAACAGTTCCCGTAGCGCTTCATCTTGATCATGGCACATATGAGGGATGTTATAAATGTATAAAAGCAGGATTTTCCTCGATTATGTTTGATGGTTCACATTTTCCAATAGAGGAGAACATCGAAAAAACAAAAGAACTTGTAAATGTGTCGCACAACCTTGGCTTATCAATAGAAGCAGAGGTAGGTTCGATAGGCGGAGAAGAAGATTGTGTAATCGGAAAAGGAGAAATAGCAGATCCGAATGAATGTAAAATGATTGCAGATCTTGGTGTTGACTTTTTGGCAGCAGGTATCGGAAATATTCATGGCAGATATCCCGAAAACTGGGCTGGTCTTGATTTTGAAGCACTTGCAAAAACTAAAGAACTTATTGGTGATTTGCCATTGGTACTTCACGGTGGTACAGGCATCCCAACAGATATGATTAAAAAATCAATTTCGCTCGGCGTTGCCAAAATAAATGTAAATACCGAGTGTCAACTTCATTTCCAGAAAGCGACCAGAAAATACATTGAAGACGGAAATGATTTGGTTGGCAAAGGTTTTGACCCAAGAAAAATACTTGCACCCGGATTTGAGGCAATAAAAGAAATCGTAAAAGAAAAAATGGGACTTTTTGGTTCAATTGGAAGAGCATAAAAAATATGCACCCCAAAAGTTTAGCACTTTGGGGTGCATATTTTTTTATATTCAGTTATTTTTTTCAATTTTAATCGTTGAGAGAGGGTTGTTTTTAACTGCATCACGCATTCTGTCGTTGCTGACATGCGTATAAATTTCTGTAGTGGAAAGTTGTTTATGTCCTAAAATTTCTTGTAATACTCTTATATCAACCCCTGATTCATGCATAAGCGTAGCAGCAGTATGCCTTAATTTGTGAGTAGTATATTTATGTGGGTCAAGACCTATTCGCTTAACATATTTTTCAACAGAATATTGAACCGTTCGTCTGCTTATACGCTTGTTGCGATTTGACAAGAAAAGTGCGTTTCTATCAGAGGCGGTAGGTTTCATTTTATTTCTAATTGGTAAATACACCTCAAGAGCATTTATGCATGCCTCATTAAGATAAATTGTCCGTTCTTTTCCACCTTTTCCAATAACTGTCAATTTATCTTTTTGAATATCTGTAATATTAATTCCAACCAGTTCTGCTAAACGAAGTCCACAGTTAAGGAATAAGGTGAATATACAATAATCTCTCTCGGCGTTATCGCCATCAATTTCTGAAAGCAATGAAATGCTGTCCTCTAGAGTAAAATGTTTCGGAAGTTGCTTGTGAATTTTAACAGATTCAAGCTCGGCGGTTGGGTTTGTATCGATAAGTTTTGCTTTATTGCAAACATATTTGTAAAATGACTTTAACGCTGCAATTTTACGAGCGCGCGATGATGGAGAGTTGCCTCGTGCGCGTGTAAGAAAATTTATATACTCGTATACAATATTTAAATCAACGCGTGAAAGAATATCGATAGTTATATCATCAATAGATATTTGATTAAACTCTGTAGCGGTATCAACTAAATTAAATTTTATTTTTAAAAATCTGTAAAATGTCCGCAGATCATAAAAATATTCGTTTGATGTTTTAGAAGATTTCCCCTGAATACTTTCTATGTAAATTAAAAAAGACAAAAGCGGCTCCGGGATATTCGAAAAGTTGCTCAATACCAACACCTCGCAATCCTTAGTATATTCAAAACTCCTTACATCTAATTGCACAAAATTTTTATTTTGTGCAATTAGGTATGCAAAATATATTTAAGATTATATCATCTATATATTATATATATCCTCTTACATGTGACTATTCAAGCTATAAATGATTAAGTTTTTGTTACTTAATATCTGTTTTATACATCATATAAACATTCTTCGATTGCTCTACATAGTGCATATTTAAATTCACTTAAGCAAAACACCATGATTCCATCTATATTTATTTCTTTTTCGGTCTTTGTAAAAAAATCAATTTTATTTTTAAGTTTTATCTTTACATTATTTAAATCACATTCTGTTAATTTAAATATAATTTTAATTATTATATCGTTTGATTCGTATATATCAATAAAATTTATTGACAGCAACTCTTCTATTAGCTCAAAAATGTATTCATGAATTATAAATTCAGTCATTATTTGTGAAAATACATCATAGTACTTCCCTTTTACATAAATTTTATTTTCTTTTAGTTCTACCCCTCTTTTTATACCATATTTTTCCATAAATATTGATTTGCAAATAATATAAAAATAACTTAAGTCATCTTTAGATTTTATGATGATAAAATCATCCACCGTATCACCCCGATATTATTTAAATGAAATTATACTACCAAAGTCCTGTAGTTTATCATCGGATAGTTCTACATATTCCATATTTTCTTTATATATTATATCGTGTATTTTACTACCCGTTTCACCATCGGGAATTTTGCCACAAAAAAGTATTTTATTATCAAAAACTCCTGTTGCACCTCCAATAAAACCATATTTAAAACCATCAAGAGATACACTGCCTACTTCTATTAAATGCGAGGTTAAATGTTTATCTTTTTGTATAGAGTTATGTATGCCTCTATCCTCGGTTATAAAAGATGTATCAGATATGGGACAAATGTTACATTTTGAATAGCCTTGTTTTACGTTAATTATTTCTTTGTCCGTTTCCTTATAAAAATCCATAATGGCTTTGTCTGCACATTCTGTATTACATATAATAATATTTCCAATTCTTGCAATATTATATGCACAACTCGAAGGATAGGTGCCCCCTACATTACTGCATCCCGCTTTAAGTTTTATGTTTTTAGGTAATATTTTAGTATAATGCTCTATAGTATCGGGAGAACAAAATGCCATATTATCGGTTACAAAATGTATTTGCAAATCAGGATGAGTGGATATCGATTTATCCTCTGTCCCCACAATTGTAGAGAGATATAAACTTCCAAATTCACTAAGTTTTTTTTGCATCTGTTTAGGCATTGTCCTATCAATAATAAAATTCATATTATATCCTTTCACAAAATAATTATATATTCATAATATATATAGACGAGTAACTGGCGCCGTCATTGCTCTTTAATATATAAATAAATCGGCTCGGAGTATTCTGAGCCGATTTTATCTATGTAGCCTATTTTAAATAATCAAGAGCAAACGCCGACAGTAATGTCACGCCATGTTTTAAACATTCTTCGTCAACGTCAAACGATTCGTGGTGTAATGGATATATCGTTCCTTTTTCTTCATTCCTGCATCCAAGCTTAAACATTACTCCAGGCACATTTTGAGTAAAATATGCAAAATCCTCGCCAGCCATTGTTGGCTCACCGCCATATATACAATCAATTATATCTGAATAGTTCGATGCTACAGCGCATAATCTTTGAGCAATACTTTCACTATTTATCATCGGCGGATAAAGCTCAGTAAACTCATATTTGTACTCTCCGTTGTATAGTAAACACTTTTCGTTAACTATTTCTCTTATACGATTCTTTAAAAATAAACGCATCTCATTTGTAAGCGAGCGTGCAGTACCAACAATCTCAACGGATGACGGAATTATATTACTTGCAGAACCTGCGTGTATTGAACAGACAGTAACAACTGCTTTATCGCCTTTTGGAATATCGTTGTGCATCATTGTGTTTAGTTCTTTTATAATATCGGCGCTTATGATTATAGGATTAATGCATTTTTCCGGCTCAGCACCGTGACCACCTTTGCCAATAATATCAATTTTAAAATTATCAGGAGATGCATACATTGGGCCGGATTTAACCCTTATTGTGCCGGTTTGAATATCAGTATCAATATGCAGAGCAATACATGCATCAACATCGGGATTTTTGAGAACCCCATCATCTATCATAGGTTTTGCTCCTCCGGTTGTCTCTTCTGCAGGTTGAAAGATACACTTAACATATCCTGAAAATTCTGATTTTAGCCTGTTGACTATATCACACACAGACAACAAAATCGCTGTATGGCAATCGTGACCGCAAGCGTGCATAACACCAGGATTATTTGACGCATATTCTTTATCACTTTTTTCGGTAATTGGCAAAGCATCAATATCTGCGCGAATTAAAAGAGTCTTCGGTGCACAAGACTTCTTCTCTCCTTTAATAGTTGCAACTACGCCTGTACCCGCAATTTCAGAAGCATAATCAATATCCATGTTATCTAATCTAGAACAAATATATTTCATAGTTTCATTTTCGCAGAATGATAGTTCGGGATATTTATGAAGATGCCTTCGAACCTCTATTGTCTTTTCCTCTATTTCGCTTACAATAGAGAGTATCTTGTGTTTGTTATCCATTTTTGTCACCTCCGTTAAAATAATCATATACATTTTGAGCCGTCCTTCTATCAAGAACCTTGGACAACTCATTGACATCTGCTTTCTTAATTCTATCAATAGTTATAAAGGTTTCTAATAAAATTTTGCGTTTTGTTTTACCAATTCCGTCAATTGATTCAAGTTCGGAATAAACTGAAGAAGTTTCATATTTCTGTCTGAATGATTTGATTGCAAAGCGATGTACCTCCTCTTGCATTTCGAAGATGAATCTGAAAAGAGGGCTGCCAAGCTCAATCTCAAACTCCTCTGAATCATCTGTTATAGCTCTGGTTTTGTGTCTGTCATCCTTTACAAGTCCAAATACCGGAATATCCTCTCCCATTGTTTCCATTAAGCTTCTAATGGCTGAAACATGACCTTTTCCACCGTCTAACAAAATTAAATCAGGAAACGGCAAAAACTTTGCTTTGTCTGCAGATAATTCATTATGTTCAATTGCATCGAGTTCGTCATAAGCCTTGTTTATACGCCTTGAAATAACTTCTTTCATACTTTCGTAATCATCTGCACCATCAACAGTTTTAATATTAAATTTGCGATAATCTTTTTTTTGGCTTTTAGCATTATTATACACAACACATACACCAACACTCGATGCACCTGATATGTTTGATATATCATAAAGTTCAATACGAAACGGCGTTTTATTAAGAGATAAGATACCCTCTAGTTCTGCTAAAACAATATTTTCTTCAATTTCCTCGCGATTTCTCTTGAAAATATGTTGTTTAAGTGATTCCTCTGCATTTTTGTCAACCATATTTATAAGATTTGCTTTTTCTCCGCGTACAGGAACCAGAAATTTGATTTTATGCCCCGTTTTATCAGCAAGCCATTTTTCTATAGTGTCACTATGCTCTATTTGTCTTGATATTAAAATTTCTTTTGGTATGTTTGTAGCAGTAAAGTAATACTGCTTTATAAATTCAGAGACAAGTTCACTCTCTGTTGCATCTTTCTCTTCAAAAATATAATGTTCCGACCCTTGAATTTTACCATCTCTCATATAAAAAATTTGTACGCACCCTTCATACTCACCTTTGTACACACCTATTATATCTCTGTTTTCATCGCGCGTAGAAATAATTTTTTGCTTTTCTCCAAGTATTTTTATACTTTCAATTTTATCTCTATATCGAGCAGCTCTTTCAAATTCAAGATTGTCAGAAGCTTCAAGCATTTTTTTCTTTAGCTCTGCAATTATTTCTTCATATTTGCCTTCTAATACATTAGAAATTTGCTCAAATGCCTCTTTGTATTCATCCTTTGATATTAGATTGCAACAAGGAGCAGAACATTGACCGATATGGTGATAAAGACACGCTCTGCCTTTTGCAATATCGCGCGGTATAACCTTGTTACAACTTCTTACCTTAAAGATGCTTCGAATAGTCTCTATTGCATTTTTTACCACTAGGCTACTCATATATGGTCCAAAATATTTTGCACCATCACGGCTGATTTTGCGTGTCATATAAAGACGAGGAAACTCATCGTTAAGAGTCAATTTTATATAAGGATAATGCTTGTCATCCTTTAAAAGAATATTATATTTTGGCCTGTGTTTTTTTATTAGATTACACTCTAGAACAAGTGCTTCTACCTCTGTGTCCGTGATTATATAGTCAAAATCGCACACATTTTCTACCATTGCAGTAGTTTTGGGTGTGTGATTCTTTGAGTTAACAAAATACTGACTGACACGATTTTTGAGTATTTTACTCTTACCTACATATATTATGTCGCCGTTGCAGTTTTTCATAATATAAACTCCCGGGCGCATAGGTAAATTTTTAAGTTTTTCTTTTATTTTATTAATCATATATTACCTCAAAAAAAAGCACGTCGTAAAAGCACAACTATGGCTAAACGACCTGCTCTTTTAAATCTGTAATTATCAATGTTAAATACTGTGACTTAAGCAAAATTTGAAGAAATTAATTCAGACAAATCGTTAACAGCTTTTTCCTCATCTGAACCCTCTGCAACAATAATAATATTCAAGCCTTTAGTTATACCTAAAGATAAAACGCCCAAAAGACTTTTTGCATTAACTCTTCTACTATCTTTCTCAACCCAAATGTTTGATTTATACTCGTTAGCCTTTTGTATAAAAAAAGTAGCGGGTCTGGCGTGAAGTCCAACCTGATTCTGAACAATTACTTCTTTCATATACATAATACCGCTCCTCTTCTCTAAAAAACTTAACAATATATTCAATATAACATACTTTCTTTTCTTATAATAATACTCGAAAATTGCAAATAAGTCAATAGTTTTTTTATGTTTTATCTAAAAAAGCGTAGATTTTTTGTTCATATTATACAAATTCCGTCTAAATTAACAAAACATCAATTGATATAACGCAATTAATTATCAATAATTGACAAATAAGTTATTGACTATATTTAATATATTTTTGGTTATATTATGTGTTTTTAAGGCCTTATTATACACCATAAACTTATTTATTTCTATTTTTTCCTACCATAACTTCATCAATTTTCAGTTCTCTGTATTGTTCGCCCGAATCTATGCATTTTCCGCAATTATCGCATTTTTTAAACGGATTAAGATCGCAGTAATCACATTCACCGCACTCATCGCATATCTTTTCATCATATAACATACACTTTTTTGTCAAAATCTTCACCCCTGTTTAGTTTCTTTTGTTATTTCCTGTACAGCTTTTAAAACACCAATTTTAGCAGCCTCGTAAATTGTTCCACCTTGCATATATGCAATGTAAGGATCGCAAATCGGCGCATCAGCAGAAAGCTCAATGGATGCACCCTGAACAAAAGCTCCCGCTGCCATAATAACAGGGTCTTCGTATCCCGGCATATCCCAAGGCTCTGGGGTTACATAACTATCTATTGCAGAACCCTTTTGTATTGCCTGACAAAATTTAATAACATTCTCGCTCGATTTAAGTTTTATCGCTTGAATTATATCACTTCTTGCTGCGTCTGATTTAGGACAAACCTCAAAACCAAGGTTTTCAAACATCTTTGCGCATAGCATAGCTGTTTTTATGCTTTGCAAAACAATGTGTGGTGCCATAAAAAATCCCTGATACATGCTTCTGTTAAAGCCAAGACTCGCTCCTGTATGGCGTCCAAGTCCAGGTGCAGTTAGTCTGTACGAAATCTTTTCTACCAAATCAGCTCGTCCGGCTATGTAGCCGCCACTGAGTGCCAGGCTACCTCCTGCATTTTTAATTAACGAACCAACAATAATGTCTGCACCAACTTCTGTAGGTTCTTTATCTTCAACAAACTCTCCGTAGCAATTATCAACCATGCATATAGTGTCAGGACTAATCTTTTTAATACATTTTATGATTTTACCTATTTCGTCAACAGTTAATGAATCGCGCCAATCATATCCACGAGAGCGTTGAATTAACGCAAGTTTAATATTTTTTTCACAAAAGGTTGACATAATTTTATTATAGTCAACTTCTCCATCAGATGTTAAATCAATCTGAAAATAATCAATATTAAAATCTTTTAGCGAACCACAATCTTCCTCACCTCTTATGCCAATTACTTCTTCAAGAGTATCGTACGGAGAGCCAACAACAGAAGCCATTGTGTCGCCTGGTCGTAAAATACCATACAAACAGCTCGCAATAGCTTGTGTACCGCTAACAATATTGTGACGGACTATTGCATCTTCAGCTCCAAAAACATCAGCGTACACCCTGTCTAGTGCATCTCGTCCCATATCATCGTATCCATAGCCTGTTGTTTCTCCAAAATGTGCATACGAAATCCTGTTTTTTTGAAATGCACGAAGAACTTTTAATTGGTTATAAGCGGCAATTTTTTCTGCATTATCAAATAATTTTTTAAGCTTATTTTCGGCCTCTGTCATCATTTTTATAGTTTCATCACTTATATCGTAGCCATCTTTTAAAAATGATAATATTTTGTTGTTCATATAAACACCTCACCTAAATATATTAATCTGCGCATATCATTATTGAAAGAAGTTTTTCTGCAGACAGTATATCTCTTGTATCTACAACTTCACAACTGCTTCCCAAATGCTTAACCGGAATACAAATAGCGCCGATTTTGTCTATATCACCTGTTATACCAAGGACCTCAACAAGTTTATTTTGTCTGCCAATAAATGGCTGTACATTTAAATTATTGTCCGAAGCTACATCGTTTTCGAAATTTTTTATACTCTGCGATATAATTGCGTTACCATCTTTATAGACTATTCCGCATCCATTTGATATTTTAAAGTTTTTATCTGTTTTAGCCTCGTATACAGAGTAGAAAATATCAGGGTTTATATTTTTTACAGCAGATAACACACCAGAATCACCAAATGATACTGTAAAGTAAATATCGTTTACACAATCGCGCATTAAGTTTATAATAGAAAGTATAATTTTTGTTGAAATAATTGACGAAATATTGAACCCGTAAAGCATATCGCCTTTACAGTTTATATCTGTTTTAATATAGCAAAGATCCCCTATATCTACTAAAGTTTTATCCCAAACCTCAATATTGTATTTAATTTTATCTATATCACTTTTGTTTTTGCATTCAGAACAACGAACAATACCGATAGAATTATAATTTGATATAACATCTTTGCCGCAAATAGCGTAATCTGAGATTTCGCTTATTAATTCAAAATTAGCAGTATTATCTTCCCTTATGTTTGTAATACATAGTTTTGCCATATTCATAACTGCAGACACCATAATTTTTTTACCATCACCTAATTTATGAATAACAATATTGTCTGCATTGTCGACATATATGTCAAGTGAGTTACTCGAAAGTTCAGTGCATATAATATTTTTAACTTTTGTAACATCTTCCTCTTTCGCGAGCTTATATAACAGATCCATTTTTTACCTCCAAAAGCAACTTGCATATTATGTTGTACAAATCATTTATATCTCTTATTGACATAACTTCTGTTGCTGAATTTTTATATTTACAAGGTACACCCAACAAAACAGAAGGAATTTCTGATTTGCTAGATTTAAACGCCTTTAAATCACCGTTTTGTTTGTCACTGCATTCCTTTTGTACTATTAGTTGATTGTTTTTGCATATATCATTGATTCTATTGAGTATTATGCATGTTTTAGATGTGTCGTTTGGATTAAAACATACTACAGGTCCATTTGCTGTTTTAATGTTATCTGTTGTCTCTATAGAGTCTATGACAATTGTAAAATCAGCATTTTCTATATTGTTTAATGCGACTTTTGCACCTCTTGATGCAACTTCCTTTTGAGTTGTAAAAACACATATAATATTTATGTCTGATAAATTCTTATTGTTTAATATATCAATCAGCATTTTGCATCCTACGCGTGAGGAAAGAGCCTTACCTTTAACCGATGTATCACCAAAAACGGAATAACTTGGCATAAACGCACAATAATCGCCAACAACTACACA
Source organism: Clostridia bacterium (assembly GCA_045614945.1). Taxonomy (GTDB): domain Bacteria; phylum Bacillota; class Clostridia; order Monoglobales; family Monoglobaceae; genus UMGS1820. Next base: position 29,839 of record JAZLDW010000055.1, read on the forward strand.
CTGTTTTGCATCTTGTTTCGTATTTACACCAATATCTATATATAAATCTGTTATTTTTGTCGGCCTTTCTCGTTCTTCTTTTGTTGTCAAGTGTATTGCTTTTAATGATATTATTCCTGTGCTTTTACCAACTTTAACTTTTTTTGATATTAAATCGGATGGATTAATATCTCCTATTGTTTCAAATTTTAAATAACCGTCATCAGTTATATCAGTAACAATAAGCCCAGGCTCGTCCATATGTGCAGATAAGATAATTGTATGCGCAGTCTTGCTCTTAATACGACTTACAATAAGATTATTCATGCCATCAATTTTTACATCCAAATTATCGCAATAAATATTACTCGTGATATAAGTTATAATTTCATGTTCTACTCCTGGCATACAAAATATATCTGATAATGATTTAAGCAATCTCAATCCCTCCTTCAAGAACAGCGCAAATAATCTTTGATACGGATAAAACATCGCATAAATCTAATGTTTCAACATTTGTATGCATATATCTAAGCGGGATAGATACAAGCATTGTCGGTGTGCCTCTGCCACTAATTTGTATTGCCCATGCATCCGTTCCGCTTGGGCCTGATGCAACTTCAATCTCATACGGAATTGACAACTCTTTTGCAAGATCTATCAACTTATTCGTATATGCATAATGAAAATTCGGGCCTCTACATATTACTGCACCACAGCCAAGCGAAAATACACCTGTTTCATTTTTTGTATCAGCTGTGCTTCCATGTGTAACATCTACTACAATTGCAGCATCTGCACAAACTTCTTTTGATCCAGCATATGCACCGTGTAGACCAAGTTCTTCCTCGACAGCAAATAACACAGCAATATTATATTTTAGTTTATTACGATCAACTAACTCAATTGCATTTAAAATACTTGCAATTCCTGCGTGATTATCCATTGCAGAATCTGATACCAATGTACCATACAGATTTGAAAAATCAGATTTGATATAGCAAAGGTCACCAATAGAAACATGCTTGACTAAATAACTGTATGAAAACCCCGTGTCAATTCTCATCTTATCTATTTCTATCTTTTTGTCTTTTTCATCACCAACTTGATATATTATGCCTGATATGTTTTCTTTTGCACAGATTGTTACCTCACAAAACGGTAAAATACGCTCATCAATGCCACCCACATTTGTAAATCTTACAGAACCATCTTCTTCTATTCCTGTGACCATCAGACCAATAATATCCATATGGGCCTCAAGCATAATTGTTTTAGCATTTTTTTTCAATGAATTGATTTGGCCAATTACATTGCCGCTCTTGTCTATATAAACATCATCGCACAAACCACTGAGTCTCTCTATCAAATATTGAGCAATATTATATTCACCCGAGCTAATGCCTTTGTAGGAATTTAAATTTAAAATTTCATTATTTAGTTTATCTATATGATTTTTTTGATGCATTTTACAAATCCCCTGTGTAATACAGTTTATTAACATATAATAGTATTATATATTGTTTTTGTCAAAATGTAAACTTAAATTTACCAAAAAAATAAAAGCTTCATTTTCGTCAGCTTTTATTTTTTGATAAACTATTTATTCTTTGAATGTTTAGCAACTATCTTATAACGAGCAATTAACGGAATAATGTTAGGGATAACCATGAGATAGTTAAAGAAGTCCGTTAGCTCCCATACAATGTCATTTTGATTTATTTAGTATTATTGATAATTTCGTTTAATTTGTTCATCAAAGTTGCATCAGGCTCAACAATCTCTGCAAAAGGAAATTCTATATTTAAATTATCATATTTTGACTGACAGATTTTACGAAATGGCAAAAGCTCAATATTATCAACACAAGAATGTTCTTTTGCAATCAATATAAAATTATTTATACTCTCCTCACTGTCGTTAATACCTGGAATAATCACCTGACGAAGAGTTGTTGCAATCTTTTGTTCATCAAGATAATCAAGAAAAAGAAGCGGTGCGTCAATTGAACATCCGACATTTTCCCTGTATAATTTGTCGTCCATATATTTAATATCAAGCAAGACCCTATCAGTTTGTGAGAGTAATGCCTTTACTTCGTCATTTAATATACTGCCAGAGGTGTCAAGACAGGTGTTTATCTCTTTTTTATGGCAAAGCATAAACACATCATGCGCAAAACTTGCCTGCAATAACGGCTCGCCACCAGATATGGTTATTCCACCTTTGTCGCCGAAATACTCCTTGTATTTAATAACTTTTGAAAGTATTTCTTCAGGTTTGTATATTGTACCGCCATTTATGTCCCAAGTATCAGGATTGTGACAACATTTACACCTTAAATTACAACCTTGCATAAAAACAACAAATCGCACACCGGGCCCATCAACAGTTCCCATTGTCTGTATTGAGTTGACACTGCCTATATTTTCGTATCTCATATTACTTCGTGGAATGTACGACTAATAACCTCTCTCTGTTGCTCGCGTGAGAGTTTATTGAAGTTAACTGCGTATCCCGAAACTCTGATAGTAAGATTTGGGTATTCTTCTGGATTTTCGTATGCTTTCATTAAAGTTTCACGATTTAATACATTTATATTGATATGATGAGCTTTTTTTGAAAAGTAACCATTTAGTATCGAAACAAGATTCGAAACTCTCTCTTCATCAGATTTGCCAAGTGCCTCAGGTGTAATTGAAAAGGTATTAGACACGCCGTCTCGACAGTCATCGTAGCTTATTTTTGCAACAGAATTAAGTGACGCGAGTGCGCCGTTTTCTTCGCGATTATGCATTGGATTTGCACCAGGTGCAAATGCCTCGCCTTCTTTTCTGCCATCAGGAGTTGCTGCCGTGTTTTTACCATACATTACATTTGAAGTTATTGTCAAAACAGAGAGCGTATGAATAGCGTTTCTGTATGTTTTAGTTTTTCTTAATTCTTCTATCATTTTGTGCGTCATATCTTTTGCAATCATATCAACACGATCGTCATCATTACCGAACTTGGGGAAATCACCATCTGTATCAAAATCGACAATATAACCACATTCATTTTTTATTGGCTTTACACTTGCGAACTTGATAGCACTTAGAGAGTCGGCAACAACAGAAAGACCTGCAATACCGAAAGCCATAAAGCGCTCTACATCTGTATCATGAAGTGCCATCTGAGTCTTTTCATATGCGTACTTATCGTGCATATAATGTATTATATTCATGGTGTTTACATATAGGTGACTGAGCCACGAAATATAAACATCAAATCTCTCCATTACTGTGTCATAATCAAGAGTTGTGCAATCAAGAACATCCATCTGCGGACCTATTTGGATTTTACTTGTGGTGTCGTAGCCACCGTTAATTGCAATCAACAATAGCTTTGCAAGATTACATCTCGCGCCAAAAAACTGCATTTGTTTACCTATTTTCATTGCAGATACACAACATGCGATTGCGTAATCATCTCCATATATTGGCCTCATAATATCGTCATTTTCGTACTGTATAGAATCTGTGTCAACAGAAACTTTTGCGCAGTACCTTTTGAAGTTTTCAGGCAGAGCATCAGACCAGAGAACCGTAATATTGGGTTCGGGTGATGAACCAAGAGTGTAAAGTGTGTTCAGGATACGAAAGCTACTCTTTGTAACAAGAGTTCTTCCATCCTCACCCATTCCACCTACTGCCTCGGTTATCCACATTGGATCGCCACCGAATAATTCATTATATTCAGGTGTACGGAGATGACGGGCAATACGGAGTTTTATTACAAAATCATCTAAAAGTTCTTGTGCGCTTTCCTCTGTCAGAACACCATTTTGTATATCTCTTTCGATATAGATGTCAAAAAATGTACTTACTCTGCCAAGCGACATAGCGGCACCATTTTGTTCTTTTATGGCACCAAGATATGCAAAATATGTCCACTGAATTGCCTCTTTTGCGTTTGATGCAGGCTCTGATATATCATATCCATACATAGCTGCCATTTCCTTCATGTAACCAAGAAAATTTATCTGTTTGTAAATTTCTTCTCCTTTTCGGATATTTTCTGTATCAAAGTTTCCTTTTTGTAAAAGTTCTTTATCTTTCTTTTTCTCTTCTATTAGTCTATCAACGCCATAAAGCGCAACGCGTCTGTAATCGCCGATTATTCTGCCTCTGCCATATGCATCAGGAAGACCAGTAATTACATGGCATCTGCGTGCATTTCTCATCTCATCGGTATATGCACGGAAAACACCATCGTTATGTGTTGTGCGATACTTAAACTCTTCTTCTATCTTGTCACTGAGTTTGTAACCATATGCCTCACACGCCTGACGCGCCATACGCATACCGCCAAAAGGATTTACTCCTCTTTTGAGTGGGCGATTTGTCTGCATTCCAACAATTATTTCATTATCCTTATCAATGTATCCAGGAGAGTAGTTTGTAAGCGATGATACAGTGGATGTATCAATATCAAGTACTCCTCCGTACTGACGCTCAAGCGCAAAGAGAGCCTGAACCTTCTTAAAAATATTGTTTGTGCGCTCAGTTGGTCCGGAGAGAAAAGCATCGTCGCCTTTATACTCTTTGTAATTCTTTTGAATAAAATCGCGTACATTTATCTCATCGTGCCATATACCTTCTGTAAATCCATTCCAGTTATTGTGTTTCATATATCTGCCCCCATTTATAGATTATCTATTATATTAAAAAAAGGCAATTCAGCTTTTTAAAAAGCGAATTGCCCAGACGGTCGGCTCTATACATTTACATTCCCCTCGCGACAATCCGCGCAATCCGTCAGTAGTGTAAATGAACTATGTTTTAATTATACAATTATATAGTCGATTTGTCAACATTTAAATACCATTTATTTGTATATCTTTAGCTATTTTTATATCAATATTTTATTTCATATTTACAATTGTCATGTTCTTTTTGTTTGAATAATTAAATATATTTAAGATAGACAAGTTATCATAAGGAGAAACATACATATGAACAAAAATGTAAATTCACTTATTTTTTCTCATGTTCGTTCAAACAAAATAAAGTATATATTTATACTGGTGTTATTATTTACAGGTATCTTTTCAGGAGCAATTTCTGCCTCTTATACATACATAAATTACAAGGGACAGAATATTTTAAGCAGCGTTACATCTGATGAACTATATAACAACGGAAAATCTGTATTATTGTTTCTAAATATTTTTCTGATAAATATCAGAACATTTTTTATTATATGGTTGTCAGGGCGTGTCATATGGCTTATTCCACTAAATTTTTTCGAAATGCTATCGAAAGGGTTTGGATTTGGCTACACAATATCATATCTGTTTTTGTCAGGTGGTTGGAAAGGTGTTTCGATTGTTTTTCGCACTATGATGGTTCAAAGTATAGTTTTAATCCCTTTACTTGTTATATTCTCGGTTATACAATTTAATCTTGTAATTGAAAGATACAAAATTCACAAAAGTTCATCTGCATATAAACAAAAAAAATCTCTTGGCAAAAAGGAATTATGGATTGTATCATCAGTTGTATTTATTGTAATATTATGCAGTCTGCTAGAGTCGTGCATTGTACCTACAATTAACATTTTGATAACTTAGATTAAAATATTTTATAAAAAATTATAAATACCTCTTGTCAAATCATTGAGAATTATGTAAAATATACTCAATTCCTATTTTGATTGGAGACAGAGTAATGGATACTCTTTTGAATAGTTATTTAGATTATCTTGAAAATGACAGAAAATCATCTAAAAATACAATCGAATCATACAAACGCGATGTGCTGGGGTTTGTAAATTATCTGAAATCTTTAAACTGCATGTCTGTGACAGAATCGAGTACTACATTGATACTTAACTATCTTCTTCTTGTTCAGCAAAAAGGCAAATCTGTTGCAACTGCATCAAGGATTTTATCATCACTTCGCTCACTATATAAGTTTCTTCATCAAAAAGGATATGTATCTTCAAATCCAACAAATAATCTCCATAACTTTAAAGCAGAAAAAAAGTTGCCTATGTGGCTATCCGATTTTCAGGTTGACAGACTTCTTGACACTCCTATTTGCAGAAATATCAAAGGCTATCGCGACAAGGCAATGCTCGAGATTATGTATGCAACAGGGATAAAGGCGTCTGAGGTTATTAACCTTCGCATGTCGGATGTTAATCTTAAAATTGGTTTTATATATTCAAGAATTAACAACAAAGAGCATATCATTCCAATTTATGCATACGCAAGAGAGTGCGTACAAGAATACATTGAAAAAAGAAAACAAATACCAAACTCTGATGCAACGGACATACTCTTTCTTAACAGAAACGGACAACCTTTATCAAGACAAGGTCTTTGGAAGATAATCAAAACATATCAAAAACAAGCTGGATTGCCGGACGGAGTTACTCCGCATACACTTCGCCATTCCTTTGCAGTAAATCTTTTGGAAAACGGTGCAGATTTAAAATCTGTTCAAGAAATGCTTGGTCACACTAATATTTCTTCAACACAGGTTTATGAGAGGGTTATAAATAATAAATTATCGGAGATTTATGAAAATTCACACCCTCGCTCTAAACACCATAAATAAATACATTAAAGACAAATAACATCGAAAGGAAGTTTTAAAATGAAGGTTCTAGTAGTTGGAAGTGGCGGCAGAGAACATACAATTGTATGGAAACTCAGCCAAAGTAAAAAAGTATCGAAAATATATTGTGCACCCGGAAACGGTGGTATATCCGCTATAGCAGAATGTGTACCAATTAAGGCAATGGACTTTGATGGATTGACAGCATTTGCAAAAGAAAATAAAATTGATATGACAATTGTTGCTCCTGATGATCCGCTTGCTGCGGGGGCGGTTGATGCCTTCGAAGCTGAAGGGCTTCGCGCTTTTGGACCAAATAAAGCAGCAGCTATTATAGAGGGTAGCAAAGCTTTTTCAAAAGACCTTATGAAAAAATATAATATTCCAACCGCAAACTATGAGGTCTTTGACAACAGCAAGGATGCAATTGAATATATAGAGAAACAGAATAAATTTCCGGTAGTTGTAAAGGCAGATGGACTTGCTCTTGGAAAAGGAGTTATAATAGCTGACGATTTTGCATCTGCTAAAAAGGCAGTATGCGAGATAATGGACGATATGGTATTTGGCGCAGCGGGCGGCAAGGTTGTTGTAGAAGAGTTTCTCACAGGACCTGAAATATCTGTTCTTGCATTTACAGATGGAAAAACTTTAAAACCTATGGTTTCTGCGCAGGACCACAAAAGAGCTCTTGATAACGATAAGGGTCTAAACACAGGCGGAATGGGTACATTCTCTCCAAGCAGAATTTATACAAAAGAACTTGAAGATGAGTGCATGCAGACAATTTTTATACCTACAATGGACGCTATGAACAAAGAAGGTCGAACATTTAAAGGCGTACTCTATTTTGGCCTCATGAAGACTACGAATGGTGTAAAAGTTATAGAGTATAATTGTCGCTTCGGTGATCCTGAAACTCAGGTTGTGTTACCAAGACTTAAATCTGATTTATATGATATCTTTGATGCAATTATAGACGAAAGACTTGACGAAATTGAAATCGAATGGAGTGACAATGCGGCTGTTTGTGTAGTTCTTGCATCTGGCGGATATCCTGAGAAATATACTACAGGATACGAGATAGATGGTCTAAAAAGCGCAGAAACTCTCGGTGCTCTTCTCTTTCATGCAGGCACAAAAGCAGAAAACGGCAAAATACTTACATCTGGTGGTAGAGTGCTTGGCGTTACAGCAGTTGGTGACAATCTTGATGATGCAATCAAAAAGGCTTATCACTATCTAAAACCGATACAATTTACCAATATGCACTTTAGAACCGACATCGGTATAAAAAAGCAGTAATATAAAATTTCGGGCAACCTTTGGGACTTCCCCCAGGGTTGCCGTTTTTCTGCATAAAATTGTAAAAAAGACTTGATATTTATCTATTTTAATAGTATAATACAAAGATATAGTCGATAAATATGCTAGTCTAAAATTTTTGTGTTTATTTTGCTGACAAACAAGGGAATGATATTTAAATATGAAAGATAAAAATGTTACATTACCGCTTTTGCCACTTCGGGGTATTACAGTCTTTCCGGGGATGGTTCTTCACTTTGATGTAGGTCGGGCGCAATCAATTGCTGCTGTCAGACATGCTATGAGTGCTAACAAGCATATATTCTTGTGTTATCAGAATGATATAACCATAGAAAACCCAGTTTTTGAGGATCTTGCAAAAGTTGGTACTATTGCAGAAATACATCAGATACTTAATCTACCTGACGGAAACATTCGAATTCTTGTTGAAGGTTTTGACAGGGGTATTATTACATCGTACAATCCTCTTGATACATACACAAGTGTAGATGTTATGCGTGCATACGATGTGTATGATGAAGATTGGGATGACACATCCATAAAAGTCGCGATGCGCAGAGTTTTACATCTTGTTGAAGAATTTATGGAGCTTTATGATAAACTTTCTGCAGAAGCACTCTCTTCCTTGCTCTCAATTGAAGATGCGGGTGAGATGGCAGATGTTATTATGGCAAACTTTCCGATTGCACCACAATCAAAACAATCTATACTAAATGAACTTAATGTTAAAATCAGGCTTGAAAAACTTATATCAATTTTAAGTGCCGAGATTGATATTCTCTCGCTTGAAAAATCGATAATGACAAAAACGCAGAATAGTATTGATAAAAATCAGCGTGAATACATGTTGCGTGAAAAACTAAAGATAATCAGACAGGAACTTAATGAGGACGAGGAATTTACCGCAGATATCAAGAAATACAAAAATATAATTGACGGTCGAAATATGCCTCAGGAAGTTATTATAAAATTAAATGAGGAGTTCGAAAAGCTTTCTCACACTAACCCACATTCACAAGAATATGGTGTAATACAAAACTATATTGAAACAGTAATAGCTCTTCCGTGGGAAAAAAAGACCGATGAATGTCTTGATGTATCAAGAGCATCAAAGATTTTAGACAGAGATCATTATGGACTTGACAAGGTAAAAGAGCGTATTCTTGAATATATTGCGGTTCGTTCTCTGGGCGGAAACCCAAAAAGCAATATTATTTGTCTTGTTGGCCCTCCCGGAACGGGTAAGACATCTATCGCAAAATCTCTGGCTGAAGCTGTTGGACGCAAATATACACGAATAAGTCTTGGTGGGGTAAAAAACGAAGCAGAAGTTAGAGGACACAGAAAAACATATATTGGCGCTATGCCTGGTCGAATTATCGATAGCTTAAAGAAATGTGGTTCTTCAAACCCTCTTATGCTTTTTGATGAAATTGACAAAATGTCAAAGGACATTACAGGTGATCCTTCTTCTGCTCTTCTTGAAGTTTTAGACCCTGAACAAAACAAATCATTTAGAGATCATTTTATTGAACTTTCATACGACTTATCAGATGTATTATTTGTTACAACTGCAAATTCGCTCGATACTATACCAAGGCCCTTACTTGACAGGATGGATGTAATTGAGGTTGACGGATACACTCCAATTGAAAAGGTGTCAATTGCTAAAAAATATCTTATCCCTAAACAAAGAAGACTTCATGGCCTTACATCTGCACAGCTTAAATTTTCTCCTTCTTCTTATTCTGCAATAATTGAAGGATACACAAGAGAATCCGGCGTGCGTGAACTTGAGAGAAAAATTTCTGCAATCTGCAGAAAAACTGCAATGAATATATCAAAAGGCGTAACATCATCTGTTCAGGTTAATAAATCAAACATTATTGACATTCTTGGTAAGCCTCTTTATACCTATGATAAGACAGATTTTGTTGACAAAATAGGTGTTGTAAATGGACTTGCATGGACAAGCACCGGCGGTGATACACTATCTGTAGAAGTTAATGTTATGCAAGGCAGCGGTAAACTTGAGCTAACAGGAAATCTTGGCGAAGTAATGCAGGAATCTGCCAAAGCTGCACTAAGCTATGTCCGCACTAACGCTTTTAAACTTGGTTTAAAAGCGGATTTTTACAAAACAAAAGATATACACATTCATGTACCAGAAGGTGCAGTACCAAAGGACGGTCCATCAGCCGGAATTACAATTACAACAGCTCTTGTGTCTGCCCTTACAGGGAGAACTGTTTTTCATGATGTTGCAATGACAGGAGAGCTAACACTTACAGGCAGGGTATTACCAATTGGTGGTCTTAAGGAAAAGGCTCTGGCTGCATACAGAATGGGTATAAAAAAAGTTGTTATTCCTCAAAAGAACAATTCTGACTACGAAGAATTGCCTGATGTTGTTAAACAAAACATTAAATTTATTTTTGCAAAAGAGATTGATACAGTTTTAGAACACGCCCTCTATCCAGAGAACGAAATTAAACTGCCTGTTAATTCCGGCAAAAGTAACTATATAGAATCATTAAGTGATAAAAATGAGTTGAGTATTCGTTCAGGAAACATTAACTAATGGAGAATTATTATGGACTATATTGACGCAAAGCTTCTTGCAACAGCTGTTAAACCCGAGCAGTATCCAGACACATTTGTGCCTGAAATTGCATTTGTAGGTCGCTCTAATGTCGGCAAATCATCACTTATAAATTGTCTTACTAACAGAACAAAACTTGCAAGAACGAGTAGTTCGCCCGGGAAAACCGCAACTATTAACTTTTATGATATAGAAGGTCGTTTTCGTCTTGTTGACCTGCCGGGGTATGGTTATGCCAAGGTATCAAAGTCTGAGCAAGAGCGTTGGGCAAAAATGATTGATACTTATTTATCTGACAGATACAATCTTGTTCAGGTTATTCAACTTGTTGATGCAAGGCATAAACCAACAAGAGATGATATTATGATGATAAACTGGATAAGAAATTTTGGATATACCCCCATTGTTGTTGCAACAAAACTCGACAAACTAAAAAAATCACAGATTGAGTCTAATCTTACAGAAATATACAATACATTGTCTCTTGATGAAAGTTCTGTGCTATTTCCTTTTTCATCAGAGTCCCGATATGGAAAAGATGAGATTTTAAGCTTTATCGAAGATATATGCAGCAAGTACACGGAAAAATAACAACATAAAAGGAGTTTTTCATATGATTAACAAACCACGCGGTACGGAGGATATATTACCATCTGACAGTCCGCTATGGCGAAAAATTGAACAAACAGCCCACGATGTATGTCAAAAATATGGTTTTGAGGAAATCAGAACCCCTGTTTTTGAAGATACTTCACTCTTCCAGCGCGGTGTTGGTGATACAACCGATGTTGTTCAGAAGGAAATGTATACCTTTGAAGATAAGGGCGGGCGAAGCATAACACTAAGGCCTGAGGGAACAGCTTCATTGGCAAGAAGTTTTATAGAAAACTCTTTATATGCTAACCCTCAACCGACAAAACTTTATTATCTTATATCTTGCTACAGATATGAGAAGCCACAGTCCGGAAGACTTCGTGAGTTTCATCAGTTTGGGGTTGAATGCTTCGGAAGTTCTTCTGATGCTACCGATGCAGAGATAATCACTCTTGCGCTTTCATTTTTTAATGAACTTGGTATAAAGAATCTAAAACTTAATATAAACAGTATTGGATGCCCGGAATGTAAAAAAGCTTATAATGAAAAACTAAAAGCGTATTTTGAGCAGCACAAAGACAAGCTTTGTGACACATGTAAAACAAGACTTGAAAAAAATCCAATGCGTATAATAGATTGTAAATCCGATATATGCTCTGAAATTTCAAAAGATGCCCCAAAGATGATTGACAATCTTTGCCATGACTGCGATACACATTTTAAAAAGACGGTTGCATATCTTGATGCATTACAGATTGAATATGTTATCAACCCTGATATTGTAAGAGGTCTTGATTATTATACAAGAACCGTTTTTGAGATAACATCTGATGCGCTTGGCGCGCAATCAACAGTATGTGGCGGCGGACGATATAATGGCCTTGTTGAACAACTTGGCGGCAAACCAACAGAAGGTATAGGATTTGCGATTGGTCTTGAGCGTCTGGTAATGATAATGAAATCTCAAGATCTATATAAAGAAATGGCAGCACATACCGATATTTTTATTGCTGCAATCGGAGATGCGGCGGATATAGCGGCACAGAAGCTTGTATACGACCTCAGATGTATGGGAATTCGGGCAGAAAGAGATTTATGCGATAGAAGCGTAAAAGCCCAAATGAAGTATGCTAACAAAATTGGTTCTAAATTCAGCATTGTGCTTGGTGATAATGAGATTTCTTCAAATCTCGCAGAGATAAAAGATATGGAGTCAGGAGAAGTTAAGCCTGTATCTGTTGACGCATCTACAATAGCTGATATAATAAAAAAGATTTAAGGGAGATTAAACAATGAAATTTGAAACAATGCAAGGGTTAAAACGCTCGCATCTGTGTGGCGAACTTAATAAAGATAACAACGGTCAAACAGTTACTTTGTGTGGATGGGTTGCAAGAAACCGTAAACTTGGCGGTCTTGATTTTGTTACCCTGCGTGACCGCAGCGGCATTATTCAGCTTTCCTTTAACAATGAGACGGATTCCGCAGTTTTTGATAAGGCTACATCTCTAAAAAGCGAATATGTTATTGCCGTTACAGGTACTGTTGCACTCAGATCAGAGAATAACATTAATCCTGATATGGCAACCGGTGAAATTGAGATTATGGTAAATGAACTGCGTATTTTAAATGCATCAGAGACCCCTCCCTTTTATATCGAGGAAAACATTGACACAAATGATGCTCTTCGTCTGACATACAGATATCTTGATATCAGACGACCTGATATGCAGCGCAACCTTATGCTCAGGCACAAGGTTGCTAAAATTGCACGCGATTATTTTGATGAAAACGGTTTTTTAGAGGTAGAGACTCCCATGCTTACCAAAAGCACTCCCGAGGGGGCAAGGGACTATCTTGTTCCAAGTCGTGTGCATCCGGGAAAATTTTATGCACTTCCTCAGTCGCCGCAAATATACAAGCAGCTTTTAATGCTTGGTGGATATGACAGATATTTTCAGATTGTAAAGTGCTTCCGCGACGAAGATTTGCGCGCAGACAGACAGCCAGAATTTACTCAGATGGATATGGAACTTTCTTTTGTTGATATTAATACTATTATCGAGATTAACGAAGGCTTTTTAAAGAGAGTCTTTAAGGAAGTTTTAAACATAGATATTCAGACGCCATTTCTCCGTCTCCCATACCGTGAGGCTATGGACAGGTTTGGGTCTGATAAGCCCGATATGAGATTTGGAATGGAGTTTGTAAACATTTCTGATGAGGTTAAAGATTGTGGGTTTAAAGTATTTTCCGATACCGTTGCAAATGGCGGAAGCGTGCGTTGTGTTGTTGCAGAGGGTCTTGGTGATAAACTTACAAGAAAGACACTTGATTCACTCACAGAATATGTAAAAACATATCGTGCAAAAGCTATGGCGTGGATTATTGTTGAAGAGGATGGCTTGCGCTCTCAAATCACAAAATTTCTTAGCGAGGATACCGTAAATGCAATTTTAAAAAAGACAAATGCAAAACCGGGCGATGCTATTCTAATTATTGCAGACAAGGATAGCGTTGTATATGATGCACTTGGTAATTTAAGGCTTGAGGTTGCGCGTCGTTTTGACCTTATTGATAAGTCTAAATTTAGTTTCTTGTGGGTTACCGAGTTCCCACTACTTGAATATTCAGAAGAAGATAACAGATATGTAGCAATGCATCACCCATTTACACATCCATTTGACGAGGATATTGATAAGCTCGACACTGACCCTGGTGCAGTCAGAGCAAAGGCATATGACATCGTCTTAAATGGCTCTGAAATTGGTGGAGGAAGTCTTAGAATATTTAATGCTGAACTTCAGGAAAAAATGTTTAGAGCACTTGGTTTTACACATGAAGAGGCATGGGATAGATTTGGATTCCTGATGGAAGCGTTTAAATACGGTACACCTCCACACGGTGGACTTGCATATGGCCTTGACAGACTTGTAATGATTATGGCAGGCTGTGACAGTATCAGGGATGTAATTGCCTTCCCAAAGGTGCAAAACGCATCAGAACTTATGATGCACTCGCCTGACAAGGTTGATGACAAGCAACTTGATGAACTTTGTATTGCGGTTACTAAAGAAGATATTTCTGACGAAATATAGAAACGAAAGGAATTAAAAAAATGTCAAATGTATTTGATACTCTAAAAGCAAGAGGTTTAATTGCACAGACAACTCATGAAGATGAAATCCGTAAAATTCTTGGAGAAAAAAAGATTACATTTTATATTGGCTTTGACCCGACTGCTGATAGCCTTCATATTGGTCACTTTATGCAGTTGATTGTTATGAAACACATGCAAAACGCAGGACACAGACCCATCATTCTCCTCGGTGGCGGCACTACAATGGTTGGTGACCCGACCGGAAAAAGTGATATGCGTCCTATGATTACACAGGATATTATTCAAAAAAATGCCAACAACTTTAAAGTACAGATGTCAAAGTTTATTGACTTTGATGGCGACAAAGCTATTATGGTTAATAATGCGGATTGGCTACTTGGTCTTAACTATGTTGATTTTCTTCGCGAGATTGGCGTACATTTTTCAGTAAATCGTATGCTTACAGCGGAGTGTTTTAAAACACGCATGGAAAAAGGTCTCACATTCCTTGAATTTAACTACATGCTTATGCAGGGTTATGACTTTTATAAGCTTAACAAGGATTATGACTGTCTTATGGAATTTGGCGGTGATGACCAGTGGTCAAACATTCTTGGTGGAATTGAACTCATTCGTCGCAAGGAAGGCAAACAGGCATACGGAATGACCTTTACCCTTCTTACTACATCGGAAGGCAAGAAAATGGGCAAAACGGAGAAGGGTGCTCTCTGGCTTGACCCTGAAAAAGTATCTCCTTATGACTTCTATCAGTATTGGAGAAATGTTGATGATAAAGATGTAATCAGACTCTTAAAGCTTGTTACTTTCTTGCCTCTTGAACAAATCGAAGAGTATGAAAAACTTGAGGGACAAGAACTTAACAAGGTTAAGTGTATCCTTGCGTACGAGGTTACCAAAATGGTTCATGGCGAAGATGAAGCAAAACGCGCAAACGATGCTGCGCTTGCCATCTTCAGTAATGGTAGCGATACATCAAATATGCCATCATGCGATGTTGCTGCATCTGTAATAGGCTCTGGCATTAATGTTCTTGATCTTCTTGTTGATGTAAATCTTATTCCATCAAAGAGCGAGGGCCGCAGACTTGTACAGCAAAATGGTCTTACTATAAATGGCGATAAGATCACCGATCCAAATACAATAATTGATAATAGCTTTGTTATAGATAACGAAATTATTATCAAAAAGGGAAAGAAGACATTTTTAAAACTTGCTGTAATATAATTTTTACACAAATTTTACATTTTGTGGAAGATAAACAAGAAAATGAAAAAAGATTGTCAATTTTCAATAAATAATTGATGTTGAAAATTATTATGTTATAGTGTAAGATATAGTCATACCACAATTAACTAACACTCTTTTTTCATTTCCTTCGAATAAGATATATGTCTTGTTCGAAACTTGCCCGAGTAAACTCGGGCTCTTTTTTTACTATTTTTAGTCAGTTATCTGTATCATCTATCATGACGAGATCATCGCCAATTTTAATTATACTATTCCATTTTATTGTTTTATCAGGCTCTTTCCCAAGAAACCCCATTGCCTTATATGCACCGGGCACACATATTGACAAAACCTTTCCTGTTTCACCATCGATTTCTATATCCGATACAAAACCTAGTCGTTCTCCATCTGTAATATGTATAACTTCTTTTAATCGTAAATCGCTAAATTTATAATTCATATTAAATCTCCCCAAGAATAAAGTTACCTCACATATAATTTATGAGATAACTTATATATATATACTTTATGGTTTTAAAACAAATTATATAATTTCATTTATGTAGTTATAATATTCCTCATGTGTCATAACTTTTACATAATTAAAACTATTTTCAAGTGTATATATAAGGTTAGATATCTCTGCTCTATTTGAACAATTCAATAAAATTATAAGTTCTCCATCTTTAATTGATTCGCCGGCAAAACGCACATATGCCTCTACATCCTCACACTTATCATCAATTATTACCAATCGATGAATATGTCCTGTTTTGATTTTAGTGTTTGAAGAAAGATATAAAGATATATTATAAAAAAGCTGAAAAACACCATATAAAGCAAAAAAACAAACTAAAATAGACATTAATATTTCCATAAAATCACCCCTTTGCATATTATGCAAAGGGGTGATTTTATGTTAAACATTAAATTTTAAAATAATCAAACAATGAACCAAAATGTATTCCGCATATAACGCGATTTTCGTATTTTTTACATATTTCCCGGTTACCACCTTTAAGGGTGTTGGTCGTAATACCATATATGTGGGAAAAATACGTTTCTATGCAAGCAGATAGATGATCACATGCTCTGATTAACTCTCCATCAAGTGGCATAAATCTTCGGTTGTTATATCTTTCATCAAGTTCAGTTGATTCAATTATTGTTGTTTTATCATTGATGATCACTTTATTAGCAAACTCATCATTAGTATAGTATTCAATCTCCTTTTGCCAGTCTATCGGGATTAAAGGATATAAAACATTTTCCATCTGATCCTGCTCAATACACTTGATTAAATCATCAAGTCCTTCAACCGAGTTTTTAACAGGTGATATAATATCCCTTGTTAAAACTTCCGGCACATCATGAAACAGTCCGGCAAAAAAATTATTTGATATTCTATCATCACATGCCATTGTTTCGCAAGATAAGAAATATGCAAGTACAGCTACTATAAACATATGGCCGCACACAGAAGTTTCAGGAATTCTTGGTGAACGGGACCACCTTTGCTGAAACCTTAGCTCTCCAAGCAGATTAGTAAAACCTTTATAATTATCGTTAGATATGTATTTATCAAAGCATTCAAGACCCTTTATCGATTCAATTTTATCCTCGATTTCTTTTTTAGTCTTTTCTATGCCATAATAATTACGGCACATACCATAAATAATATCAAACTCCCACTTTGTTGCAAGATAATGTGCAGCATCAAGAATTTTCTTTTCTTTTGCTGAATATGTCGGGTCAGTATAATATTTCTCCATTTTTTTATAAAAATCACGAGGTATATTAATTATATTATCATGTACCGACGACAGGGCAAGGCGATTTAACTCCTCTCCCTTTTCCTCCATAAGTCTGTGAAAAACAGGGGGCTTAATATCAGTTAAAACAAGTCTATGTAAAAACTCAAATATTCCACCCTCTACCAATTTAATTCGGTCGACGTTTCCGTCAATTTTTGACAATACATATGCAAAAATCATTTTATGAGACTGTTTGTCAAGCTCTGTAAAGCCTCTTGAAGGTCTTATGTGGTCATTCCATCTCTCAATTGATGCAGACTCAAATATAAATTCAATTAATGATTTCCTAATCATCAGATCACCTCTGCATTATTTTCCATCGTGTTAGTGTGATTCTTCAATATTATATTCAACGACTTCTTCGTCATCACAAAGAACAATAACCTGTGCTTTTTCAATTCTATGCTCGATGACAGATGTAACCTTAATATGCATATTATCTGTATCGAATTCAACAATTTCTCCATCTGCAGGAATCGTCTGTAATTTACTTAATACAAAACCTGCAAATGTGTTATAATCCCCGTCCTGGATTTTAATTGCAAGAGCCTCTTTGACATCTTCAATTTCAGCAGAACCACTTATCTCCCATACATTGTAAGAAATTGGTATGATTTCTTTTTCTTCAGTCTCAGGCTCATCATATTCATCGTATAACTCGCCAACAATTTCTTCGATCAGGTCTTCTTGAGTAACAATACCCTGAAACCCGCCATACTCATCCATAACAATTCCCATATGCTCATTTTCCTGCTGCATTTTAGAGAATAGTTCATCAGCTTTTATGGTATCAGGAATAAACCACGCATTTCGAAGGATCGACATAGCATCCGTACCACCTGATAACAAAAGTCTATAAAAATCACGACTTCTGACAACACCAAGAACATCATCTATACTCTCTCCACAAACAGGATACCTTGTGTGGTTTGTTTCATCAACAATTTTTCTCCACTCATCAATACTATCTTCTGCCCAGAGAATAACAACCTCTGTTCTATGTGTCATAATTTCTGCTACAGGCTTATCATCCATCTCAAAAATGTTGTGAATCATCTGCTTTTCATCGTCGTCTATAGCACCGCTTTCAGAGCCTATATCGAGCATTAAGCGTATTTCTTCTTCTGTAACTTCATCATCATCCACATCTTCATCTCTAATGCCAAATATAATAGATATAATTTTTGCAACAGCAAGATAAAATTTTAAAAATGGATAAACAAATAAATGTACAATTTTAATGTAAAGCGATAAAACAATTAAAGTTTTATCGGGATTCTTTAACGCAAATCTCTTTGGTAATAGTATGATAAAAATTTCATACATAAGACATGTCACAAATAAGCTCAAAATAAGTGAGAGGCTATGTATGACAAACACACCAAAACCCGCAAAAAGGCTTGAAACCAATTCTGAAATATAATCATGTAATAAAACAATTACAAATCCGCCTATTGAAACCTCAAAGAAAAGCATAAAAAGATCTAAGCAATCAATTGTACGTGTCGACTTACCATCGAGCAGATTTTGGGCTCTTACAGCGCGTTTATGGCCTTCTTCAGCCATTTGTTTTATCCAAACATCACTTGCCATAATAAACGAGTTTTTAGCAAGTGAAGTTATAAACGATAAAACTGTAAATAATACCAGAACAATTATAATATGTTGCGGGGGCAACAAATCCAAGACAAATCAAATCCTTTCAAATATATTAGAGTGACATTTTAACATATAAATATGTAAATGTCAAAATTTATTCAAGATAATCTTTAAGTTTACGGCTTCTGCTTGGATGTCTTAATTTTCTTAGAGCCTTAGCCTCTATCTGACGAATACGCTCTCTTGTAACATCAAACTCTTTGCCGACCTCTTCAAGAGTTCTTGCTCTGCCATCATCAAGACCAAATCTTAGGCGCAGAACTTTTTCTTCTCTTGGGGTAAGAGTGCTGAGCACCTCTACAAGCTGCTCTTTTAAAAGCGTAAATGTAGCTGCATCTGATGGCGCAGGTGCATCTTCATCCTGAATAAAATCGCCAAGGTGACTGTCTTCTTCTTCACCAATAGGGGTTTCAAACGAAACAGGCTCCTGCGCAATCTTCATAATCTCACCAACCTTGTCGATTGGCATGTTTACTTCTTTTGCAATTTCTTCAGGCAATGGATCGCGTCCGAGTTCCTGCACAAGCTGTCTTGATGCACGAACAAGCTTGTTTATTGTCTCTACCATATGCACAGGAATACGGATTGTTCTTGCTTGATCTGCAATCGCTCTTGTAATTGCCTGGCGTATCCACCATGTAGCATAAGTACTGAATTTATATCCCTTGGTATAGTCAAACTTATCTACAGCTTTTATAAGGCCAAGATTTCCCTCTTGTATAAGGTCAAGAAATAGCATACCTCTACCCACATACCTCTTTGCGATGCTAACGACAAGACGAAGGTTCGCCTCGGCAAGTTTTTTCTTTGCCATACGATCGCCTTCCGCCATTTTTTGTGCAAGTTCGGCTTCTTCCTCACTTGTGAGAAGGTCAACCTTTCCTATTTCTTTCAGATACATGCGTACAGGGTCATCAATGCTAACACCACTTGGCACGGACATATCAGCAAGTTCTTCTCTAGAAATCTGCATATCATCATCGTCAAGATCGATATCGTCATCATCTATACTGCCTGCGATTTCAACGCCATGCTTTTCAAGATACTCAAACATTTTTTCGATTTGTTCTGCATCAAGTTCAAGTTCTTCAAGCTTATCATTTACTTCCTTGTATTCTAAAACTCCCTTTTTCTTGCCTTGCTCAAGCAAACTCTGTAATACAGTTTTACGATTTTGTTTTATAACTTTCTTTTCATCTTCCATCATTTTGTACCTCCAATGCGACCTGATTTATTAACCTTTGATTCGGCCGCTTTTTTCTTCAATAACAGATCAAGATTAGTTAAGTCCATGTTATCAAGCATTTCATCTTGTTCCATTCTAGCTTGTGCAGAAATTATCGTTTCAATTGGTTGAACACATGCTCTTTTAACATCTTTTGAGTTTTTATCATTTAATAAAATTTTTGTAATTTTTCCTAATTGCTCATTATCAAACTTTTCGAGAATTTTACTCAAATCAATATAACCAAAATCATCGTACATTTGATAAATAATCTCTGCAAGTTTTTTATGTAACTCTACTTGAAATGAATCAGGAGTAATCCCTTTATCAATCGATATCTGATAAACCGATTTGTCGCATAATAAGCTGAGCAAAAACTGTTCTGCATTAAATATTTTTACATCAATGTTTTCAACACTCTTCATCGCATCGCGCTCTCGCCGTTTTTCTTGTTGCTCAGCCTGACGATCGGTTTCGCGCTGGTATGTTCTTCTATAATTGGAAACCGCCGTCATAAGGGCATCAAGAGATACACCTGAAATTTCTGTAACACGTTTTGCATATATCTCCAATTCGACAGAATTGTTTAATTCTGCAAGAACTTTTGCAGCTTCTTCTGTAAAATCAATCATATCGTCAGAATTTGCAAAAACTGTCTCACCATCGTTACCCGCGTTATATTGTTTCTTTATTTCATCAATTCTATACTCTACAAGCGGTTTTGCTGTCTCTATCAAAACATTAAACATATCTCCGCCTTTTGATTTTACAAACTCGTCAGGGTCTTTTCCGTCAGTAAGTGTCAGAACTTTAGTTTTAATGCCGTTTGATGTCAATATTTTTCCGGCGCGAATCGTTGCAAGTTTACCAGCATCATCAGAATCATAACATAAAACGGCCTTACCGGCATATCTTTTAACTATTTTGGCCTGTTCATCTGTAAAAGCAGTACCAAGAGATGCTACTGCATTTGTTATACCTGCCTGATGAAGCGATATAACATCCATATACCCCTCCATCAACAATAGTTTACCCGAATTATTGTTTTTTGCAAGATTTAAACCAAATAGGTTTTCCTTCTTTTTAAAAACAATCGTTTCTGGCGAATTTAAGTATTTGCCGGTATTGCTCTTTTCGGTCATTATTCTGCCGCCAAAGCCAATGATGTTTCCCTGTACATTTATTATAGGGAACATAATTCTGCCATCATAAAATGCGTCATAGTATGAACCATTATCGCGCATTTTGGCAAGACCCGCCTCATATATATCATGCTCTTTAAAGCCTTTGTCTTTTAAATGATCAATGAGGCCAGTCCATCCCTCCGGTGCAAAACCTAATCCAAACATTTTTATAGTAGAGTTTATAATTCCTCTGTCTTTTAAATAGGCGAGGGCTTCTTTACCATTTTCTCCGGCAAGATTTGAGTAAAAATATCTTGCTGCCTCGGAGTTTATCTTATAAATAAGTTGTTTTTTATCAGCTCTCTCACCGCTTGAAACGCCGGAATAATTATTAAATTCCGGTATGGGTATCCTTGCGCGGTCAGCAAGATATTTAAGTGCATCCATAAAATCCAAATGCTCTGCCGCCATAATAAAATGTATGACATTTCCACCTGCGTTGCAACCAAAACAATGAAAAAGCTGCTTGTCAGGAGAAATCGATAACGAAGGCGATTTCTTATCGTTGTGCAGGGGACAAAGTGCAGCAAATCTATTGCCTATACGCTTCATCTTTGCATATTCACCAATTATGTCAACAATATCATTTTTTTCAATGACTTCATCAATAAAATCCTGAAAATCAACTCCGGGCAATAAACTCACCTCACTCTCTTATATAACAAATATACTATCTTTTAAATATAATTCGACAAAGATATTACAAATCCTTTTTTAAAACTGCCAAAACTTTGGTACATAAAATTCTGTAAACTTTGCCACCGCATATCTATCGCTCATTCCTGCAATATAATCACGGACTTTAATCTCTACATCATCTGTATCACTAATAGTGTCAGGCAGCAATTCGGGATGTTTTGTGTATATTTCATATAATCCAATAATTACATCTTTTGCTTTTCTTTCCTCAACCTGTGGCTCTGACGCTACATATACATTTTCGAACATAAATGCGCGCAATTCCATCATTGCGTCATAGATATCATCATTCATGGAAACCTTATTTTTTCCATCACTTGCAGATATTACAGCGCATATCATTGTGTCAATCCTCTTTGAATGTCTATCACCTAAAACATCAAAAAACCTATCAGGTATGTCCTCGTGCCGAAGAACACCACCACGCAGAGCATCGTCAATATCGTGATTTATATATGCGATTTTATCTGATAAAGCAACAACTTGTCCCTCAAGCGTGGACGAATCAACATCGCCTGTGTGACGAAATATGCCATCACGGACTTCCCATGTAAGATTAAGTCCTCCTTCTCTTTCTAAAACATCTACTATCCTCAAGCTTTGTTCATTATGCTTAAATCCATACTTACAGATTTCGTTAAGCACTTTTTCTCCCATATGTCCAAAAGGTGTATGACCTAAATCGTGCCCGAGTGAAATTGCTTCTGTTAAATCTTCGTTAAGGCCAAGTGCCCTAGATATTGTTCTTGCAATTTGAGAAACTTCAAGCGTATGCGTTAGACGAGTGCGATAATGGTCGCCTTCAGGCGAGAGAAAAACTTGTGTCTTATGTTTTAGTCGCCTGAACGCTTTAGAGTGAACGACCCTGTCACGATCTCGCTGATATTCTGTCCTGATTTCACACATCGGCTCTTCTATCGCTCTCCCTTTTGTATTTTTACTCTTTGTTGCAAATTCAGACAAAAACCGTTCTTCTTTTTCTTCTGTAATTGTGCGTAAGTTCATTATGTAACCATCCCCCAATAAAACACATAATAACTATTTTCTTTTTTATAATTCTGCATAAACCACGCCGTTCCTTTTAAATATTGACAAATTTCTTAATTTATTATATTCTTTTTGTAATATTATAATTAAGGAGACAAATATGATTAGCACACCCCCTGTACTAACCCCAAGATTATCAGCTGTTGCAAACGAAATTGGTACATGCAAATGTTTATCAGATATCGGCACAGACCATGCTTATCTTCCTGTGTATATGTGTCTTGAAAATAAATGCAAAACAGCTATTGCATCAGATATAAATAAAGGTCCTCTTATGCGCGCAGAAGCTACTGTTTCTTCATATGGCTTATCGGATCGTATTGCTCTTCGTTTGGGCGGTGGTCTTAGTGTCCTTGAAGAAAATGAGGCTGATGCTGTATCAATTACAGGTATGGGAGGACTTCTTATTGCAAAAATACTAAATGATGGAATCACAAAACTTAAGACTGCTAAAAAAATTGTATTACAACCTATGTCATCGATTCCTGAACTTAGAGACTATCTATATTGTAATGGCTGGAAGATTATTAAAGAAACTCTTGCCAAGGAAGATGAAAAAATTTACACAATAATCACAATTGAAGCACCTGAAAGAAAATCATTTGATAACATTACCCCTTCCTACGCAGAACTTTTTGTTGGAAAATATCTAATAGAAAACAAACCTAAGTTTTTTGATGAATATTTAGAAAAAAAATTAGGTAAACTTCACAAAATTATAAAAGAGCTTAAAAATTCAAAAACTGATACATCGATCAAAAAACTAAAATTATCAAAAGAAACTCTTGCAGAGCTTGAAGGAATAAAAAATACGGAGGTAAAAAATGTATAAGATAAGAGATGTTGTAAATGCAATCGAAAAGCTTGCACCTGTCTGCCTTGCTGAAAAGTGGGATAATGTAGGATTAATGGTTGGTGATTTTGATAAAGAAGTAAACAAAATTTTTATTTGTCTTGATGTCACATCCCAGAATGTAAACTCTGCAATACAATCAGGTGCCGATATGATAATATCACATCATCCGTTGATTTTTAAACCTATTAAAAGTATTACAGAGAACTCAACAACAGGGAGCATTATAAGCGCAATAATTAAACATGATATTTCTGTTTATTCCGCTCATACAAATCTAGATAATGCATACGGAGGCATAAATGATATACTTGCTGATAAATTAGGTCTTGAGAACATTCGTCGTTTTAATGACGATGAATGCATTGACATAAATGGTGTTCCAGTTGACAACATCGGTAGAATTGGCTATCTTGACTCGCCTGTTGAACTCGATGATTTTAAAAGTATGGTAAAGAGCATACTTGGATGTAAGTGTATCCGTTCTGTCGGCAATATGTCAGAATCAATATCTGCTGTTGCAGTTTGCGGTGGCGCAGGAGGGGATGGAATTTATTCTGCATATAGGGCTGGCGCTGATGTATATGTTACCTCTGATATTCGTCATCACGAAGCTCAACTTGCATTTGAACTTGGTATCAATTTGATTGATGCAGGTCATTTTGAGACAGAAAATATTGTGTGCGATGCACTTGCGAACTATTTAAACGAAAATATGCCTTCGTTAGAGATTGTAGTATCAGATGCAGAACCTTACTTTTCATGATTTTCAAACAACTTAGCTATGATAACTAAAATAAGTACGGATGCTGCGCAAAAAGCAACAGATATTAATGCGTATCCAAACAAATCTCTGGGCGTATATGCAAAAACAGGTATAGTATCCATTTGCATATATACAGTTGTATCTATCGGGAGTTTCCATATACATAAATACATTAATACAAAAGCTATCAACCCTTGAATAAGCTTGCCCACGATATATGGTTTTACAGACAACCCGGCAGACTCTGTTATCGCATATACCTGTGCCACGACTGATAATCCTGAAAACGCTGTCATAAATGCCACTACAGGTATTATAGACAAACTATTATTATATGATATCAAATCACTTAAACCACCTGTAATTTCAAACAATGAATATATGTACCCACGCCATACAAAGTCTGGAATTTTAGCGGTAAAAACCGAAAAAACTATTATAAAGCCACATATCATTAATATTGTATTTACAGATTTAACTATTGCTGCCCCAATATCAGGGGCAGCTGTTTTTATTTCTGCACTATCTCTTGCAGGTGGCAAAGTCGTTTCTTTCATTAACGTCTTCTCACTCCTGAAGATAATACCACATAAGACTGCTGACAAAACATGAACTATATACATTAAAACACCAATTTTATAGCTTTTAAACATTTTAACGCCAATTGCACCAATTACAAACATTGGACCTGAATTGTTAGTAAACCGCATTAATTTCTCAGCTTCATGCTTTGTGCATTCTCCTGATTTATAAAGTGATGCCGCACATATTGCACCTACCGGATATCCACTTACAAGCCCAAGTATAAGAGCAAGGGCTCCCGCTCCTGGCACTCCAAATATGGGTTGCATAATTTTTGAAAGCGTTCTGCTCATAATTCTTGCTGCGCCAAGTGATATAAACATATTTCCGCAAAAAACAAAAGGAAACAATGCAGGTATAACAATATTTGTACATATTTTAAGCCCGTTCTCCGCAGCCACAATGCAATCAACAGGTGATGCAATCATAATTGTAGCCATATATATTATACAGCCCACTATTGCACCATTTAATGCATATTTATGTGCCATTCTTCCCCTCCTTTAAACATCGGTCTTATTCTTTTAAAAATATTTATTCTACATATAGCTTTTATATTCATTTTTAGCAATCGGTGCGCATAAAATTACATTATAAAACACGCATGAGGAGTTTAGTATGTCAGATAAAAATAATAAAAAATCAATAAGGGAAAGATTTGCAGATGTAATTGATATATCAAAAGATGTAATACTCGATACCATACTTATAAAAACAATTGGAAACAAAGAAATAACAATCGAAAATTACAAAGGAATTTTAGAATATAGTAACACATGTATACATATAAAGGCAAAGCCCAACAGCGTGAAGATAATCGGAAAAAATCTTGAAATAGGTACAATAACAGATGAAATGCTTTATATATCCGGAGTTATTGAAGAAGTTTCATTTACTGATAAGTAATTATTTATATAACGAAAGTGAGCCAAAATATGAAATCAAGAAATATCTTTCACTTTTTATCAGGCACACTTACTCTTTGTGCTGACGGGCCCTTTACAGAGCGCCTTATTAATATTTGTATGCATCGAGGTATGCCTGTATGGGATATTAAACGTTGTGGTAACAATCGAATTACTTTTAAAACTGATATTTCATCTTTTAAACAAATTAGAATCCCTGCCAAAAGAACTAAAAGTCATATAAAAATTATTCGCAGACATGGTCTGCCTTTTATTATAAAACGATACAGGCACAGACATTTTACAATACTGGGCATAGCGATATTAGTTACTATGCTATGGTATGTTTCAACACATGTTATGGGAATTACAGTTTTCGGCAACACCAGGACAGAAACCGCTATAATATTAAATACACTAAATGAGTGTGGCCTTCGTCTTGGGATGAAAACTTCGCTAATTGACAACGACTCTATAAGAAACAAAATGATGTCAAAAAACGATGATCTTGCATGGGTAGGTATAAATTCAAGCGGATCAAGAGTTTACATAGAAATCGTAGAACGAATTGAAAAAGAGGTTGGAATAGACAAAGAAGGTGTGGCGTGTAATTTAGTCGCTACAAAAGATGGCGAAATTGAAAGAATCGAGGTCCGTGAGGGACAGACTCTTACAAAAATGGGTTCCGGTGTACGGAAGGGCGATGTACTTGTAAGTGGAATTGTTGATAATTCTGCATATGGATTCAGGTATGTACAGGCGCGCGGAGAGGTGTATGCAAAAACCAAGTATTCAAAATCGCGCAGTTACCCTCTGCAGTACACCGAGAACATTCAAACAGGAAAAACTAAACGACACCATACACTGTCAGTTCTGAATTTCAAATTACCCCTCTATTTAAAAAAGTCGTCTCCGTATAATGTGTATTCGTTTACTGATTATACAAAAGAGTTCAAACTGCCGATAGATATTCTTCCGTCAGTCTTTATACATACCGAGGAATACAAAGAGGAAATCAGTACAGAGAAAACTCGCACACCCGCTCAGGCGCTGGAGACAGGTGTTGTAGAACTCACAAGCGAACTTACGAGCGAGCTAATGCCAAATGTAAATATAATTGAAAAAAATGTGAGTAATACGCTTACAGAGCAAGGCGACTTGCTTGTAACCGTTGAATTTATATGCAGTGAGAACATTGCAACTCCATATGTAATAGAAAAAACTTTGCCTGAAACAGAATAAGAACCCGACCCGATATCGCAATCAAAGATTGCGGTCGGGTACCCCGGAACCTTGTTGTATCCACAACAAAACAAGACAAGGCATATGCCTTGTCTTGTTTTATTGTCTGATTTGGCCATCTCCATGTATTATATACTTTGTTGTAGTTAATGCCTCAAGTCCCATAGGGCCTCTTGCGTGTATCTTTTGCGTACTTATACCTATCTCCGCACCAAAACCAAACTCATAACCATCAGTAAACCTTGTCGACGCATTCACATAAACCGCTGCGGCATCTATTTCATCTAGAAATCTTTTTGCAGATGCTTCATCATTTGTGACTATCGCCTCAGAATGCAGACTATTATATTTATTTATATGATTGATTGCCTCATCAAGAGTATCAACAATCTTTATACCTATCTTCAAATCAAGATATTCCTCTGCCCAATCTTCTTCCGTCGCAGGAATTGTATCAGGATAAAGAGCGCATACATACTCATCCCCAACTATTTCAACATTCCGTGATTTAAGTTCTGGAATAATTATGTTTAAAAACATTTTTGATATATCCCTGTGTATAAGCAATTTTTCTTCTGC
>JAZLDW010000056.1:0-22736 GCA_045614945.1 Clostridia bacterium
GCGTGCTAAGATTCTTCCTAGAAGAATCAGCGGTTGTTGCGCAAAGCATCAGCGTCAGCTTACTGTTGCTATCAAGAGAGCTAGACAGATTGCTCTTCTCCCTTATACATCTGACTAATATTAAAAATTAAAAGCCTTGGCATTAGCCAAGGCTTTTTAATTTTGCCCCCCTTGACTAAAGGGGGGAAGAAATCCGATAGGATTTCAGGGGTGATTCTCTACATCCCCTGATGTAATCTCATAATTACTGTAGCAACTTCGCCACGGGTTGCATTTGCAAGAGGTGCAAAATTACCCATTTCGTCACCTTTCATATATCCTGCATTAAGAACGGCATAAACACCGTCTTTTGCCCAATCAGATATCTCTGCATCGTCAGCAAAACTGTTTACATCGCTTGTACCAACGAGGTTAAATGCACGACTTAAGATTATTGCAATCTGCTCACGGGTAATATTTTCATCAGGAGCAAATTCTCCATCGTTAACACCGCCAACGATTCCCTTGGCAGCAAGTGCGCCGATATATCCGTTTGCCCAGTGTCCGTTACAATCGCCAAATGCAGCTGCGCTTTCAGCATTCTGCTCAAGGCCGAGTAATCTTGCCATAACTGTAACAAATTCAGCACGTGTGATAGGATTCTCTACACTAAATGTACCATCTTCGTAGCCATTCATAAGCTGATTATCATAAACATATTTTACATTCTCTGCAGCCCAATGGTTTGTAATATCCGATGGGTAAACAACTACAGGCTTGTCCTCAGGCTTTGTAGTTTCTTCTTCTTTCTCTGTAGAAGGTGTAACAACGCCTCCGGCCCCATTGTTATTTCCATTATTATTGATATTATTGTTATTATTGTTGTTATTATTGCCTGTGTTTGAATTATCATCATCTGAGTCATCGTCATCATCAGGCTCTGTTGATGGTGGAATTACAACTTCTGCATCTTTTTCAAAAAGTGTAAATGTTGTTGTAGCCATTGTTGTGCCATATACATACTTGATTGTATATGCACCCGGTGCATACTTTTCTTCGCTAAGTTCAAAAGTTGCCGAGTAACGTGCTGCGGTAACCGTAGCCTGCTGCTCTTCTATTACTTCGCCCTGACTGTTAACGATAGAAATCATCAAAGGTTCTTCTGCGTCAGCACCGATTAACGAACGATCAGAAAGTCTGAGAGTTGCATTCTGCTTCATACTTCCGACTCTCTCGGTCTTAAACGGAGGAGTTATAGCAATACCAACTCTTCCTCCATTTGATTCAACTATGACATCTCTGTTGTTAACACTAACACCACTATCAATAACAGAGATTGATGTCATTTGTTTGTTGTTTATTTCAAGATCATTCTTTGCTCTAAAAGCAAACTGAACAAATGGACCCGGCGAGAATAAATCACCATCAGCGTTTCTTGAGCCATAAAGTAAAACAATTGTGTTACCGTTTGACATCATCTGTGCAGATAACGCATTCTCAAGACCAAGATCACCAAAGATTATAAATGAACCATCAACCGGCTTACCATCTGCGCCAATCTCTAATGGGAGCATGGTATTTGGGTCAAGGATATCAAGTTTTTCAGGGTCATACTGGATTTTACAACTAAAAACAAGTATTCCATCTGCAATAATCATTTGATCAGTATCAAAGTCAAGAGCAAGGTTTACACGAAAACTCTCACCCGCCATTACTTCGCTGCTTACAATCTCAAAATCAAAGTCAACAGGCATCACTATCTCAGTCTGAGAATCTACAACAGGTGTTTCTTCATCTGCAAAAACAAAAGAAACTCCAATGGATGATATAAGCAAAAATACAACTAAAAATGCAGATAAAACTTTTTGTATGTTCTTTCTCATAGTCTGTTCTCCTTATGGTCTGGTCTAAAAAGGTGCAGCGCAAGCGCTGCACCTTTTTATTAAACTTTTAAATATTCAGTTATCGAATATTATTCTGCAATAGGCTCCTTGTTCAAAATCTTGAATGTGTAGCTGCCTGGTCTCTCACCTGCTCTGATAGAAGTGATAAGTTCAGCAACGTCATCATTATCGTAACCAAAGTCACCATCTACATCACCTGCGTAGATACCGCCTGTGAATTCGTCAAGAAGTGTCGCTTCATCAGGAAGAGCCTTACCAGCTGCAACAACATCGCTTACGATACCGTAGTCAATGATGTTGAATCTAGTATCGTTGTTTACTGAAGGCATAGCTGTCTCAGAAACGATTGTGAACTTGTATTCAACTGTAGCAGTATCTGTAAGGTCAGCGTTGTGTGTTGTTACAACCTTCAAGATCTTTTCGCCGTGGTCTGCAGTGTTGTCAACTTCGCCATCCCACTCAACGTCGTTGAGGAACATCTTTGTGTTGTAGCCTGCAGCGGTTTCAGTTGCGAGTTCAACCTTTACATATGTGAATGAACCGTTGTTTACACCTGCAGTAAATACATTTGCTGTTGTTTCAA
The DNA here is from genome assembly GCA_045614945.1 of Clostridia bacterium. GTDB lineage: Bacteria > Bacillota > Clostridia > Monoglobales > Monoglobaceae > UMGS1820. The sequence continues at coordinate 2,467 of JAZLDW010000056.1, forward strand.
TATCCTTAACTACAGCAACCTTGATTGCAGGAACAGAAGCTGAGTCAAATGTAGCATCGATAGAAGCCATTGTTTCGTTACGGGCAGCATCTGTTGCAACAATGTAGTATGTACCAGCTACCTTTGTAGCGTATGAACCGTTGAATGCAACGCCATTATCAAGAGCCTTAACAGCTTCAAGGTCAAGACCAGCAGCACCAACATAAATCATAGCAGTAACTTCAGATGTAGCATCAGCTACTGTTGCAGTGATTGTCTTGTTACCATCTTTGTCTTTATCACCTGTGATTGCAACATCGGTAATTGTAGGAGCATCACCATCGAGGTAGAGAGTAACTGCATCTGTAGCTTCGTTACCTGCAACGTCGATAGCCTTGATTACAACATATTCTGTACCCTTTACAGATGTACCTGCAGGGATAGTAATCTTACCATCTACGATGTCAGCAAATCCTGCACCATTTACATTTGCCTGATATTTTGCAATACCATGTGCATCTGTTGCGATATCACCAACTGTGATAACATAACCTGCGATTGAGCTTGCATAAGCGTTCATATCAAGACCTGATGCATCAACTACAGGAGATGTTGCATCAAACTTAGCATCTTCACTTGTGAGCTCAGCTACGAGCTGGTAAACATTACCAATCTTAGCTACTACATAGTATGTGCCCTCAGCGTTTACATTTACAGGCTGAACATCAGCTGCATCATCATTAAAGATTACGCCAAGACCTGCCTGAGTTGTTGTGTCATATTCAGCATCAGCAGCAGCCTTTAAGTACTTAACTTCTGCATCGTAATCTGATGCGTACTCAACTGTTACAGGCTGATTTGTCCATCCCAAAGCACCTAAATCAGTTGTGATTTTAGCAAAATCATCTGAAGGGATAACTGTGATTGTGTGTGTCTTGCCATCAACCTGGATGTTGCTGCCTGATGGATCAATACCATCGTTTGCAAGTGACATCTGTGGGTTAGCAAGCTTGATTGTCTTTATACCATATTCAGCATTGTCAGCAACTGTGAAAGTAAGAGTTGCAACATTGCCATTTGTTAATGTAGCTGTACCACCGTTACCATATACAACTGAATTTCCTGTATAAGTAATTTCTGTACCTTCTGCTACCATTGTAAGACCTGCGTCATATACAACGTCAAAGCTTACCATATCAGCAGCAAGGTTATCAAGACCTTTGATTGTTACAGGGATTACGAATGAATCGCCCTTCTCGTAACCTTCGATATCAACTGTGAGCTCAGTTTCGAGAACTGCAGCTACAGTAGCTGTGTTAAGCGCGAAGTTGTAAACTACATCATCAGCACCATATACTTTGATTGTAAGTACATAATCAGCGGTCGTTGAAAGGATAACCTGATTATCTACAATAGCTTCTGCTTCTTTTTCACCCTCCTTGATTGTAGCGCTTGTGCCGCCTACGATATCAATTGTGAGTGAAGACTGATAGTATGTCTTTTCCTGGAGTTCAACTGCACCAACCATAGCTTTTGCAGTGTTCTCTTCAACTGTTACATTTGAAGGTGTTGCAGTTGCTGTGTACCAAGAACCATTACCAAAGTAGAAGTATGTGTCACCATTAGCATCAAGGTTAAATGCATAAGCTGTAGCAGTAGCATTTTCGTTTACAGTGAACTGAAGAGTTGCAAGAGTAACTTCTTCTGCACCAACAGTAACACGACCATCAACGAGGAGGTACTGTACGTAGTTGCTGAATGCATTTATTTCAGCTTTGTCTGCTAAGCCTTCAACACCAGCATAAGTAAATGCTGAGTTATTAAAAGCGATTTCTACCTGAGCTTCTGTTGCAACAACATCTGCTCCTGTAGCGGTTGCTTTAACAACTACGTCGAATGTTTCACCGGGGTGAACAGGCTCTGCGGGTACGCCAAAGGTGATAGAAATATCACCATTGTCTGCCATAAGGCTTATGTCATACGCAGATGCGGTCATTGGCATTGCCAATGTTGTCAGTATTAGCGCGAATACGACAATTAAACTTAAACACTTTTTCATTTTAAAACCTCTTCCTTTTCTTGTGGGGGTTGCCCACGTTTTTTATTTTAATTTAATTTTTTCTCTTTTTTCATTTCCCAATTGGGAAGATTTTTATTTTTCATATCTGCCGACAGATGTCGGCAGATATGAAGATAAAGTATAACTATCGTTATTTCACGCCGTTGATCTCGATCCATTTATCACGAACACTCTGAACATCATTCCAGCTATAACCCGACTTACCGAGCATCATATATCTGAAGATTTTGTACTCAGAAAGTGTGATTGTACCACTCTGGTCGTAGTCAAGAGTCTCTTCCTGCTGAGCAATCGTATTTTTGCCCTGTCTACCAAGAACAACATTAAGAGCTACTGTCTGAGCTTCAAGAGCCTCAGGAGTATTCTTATATTCTTCGAAGTTTTCTTCAGCAAATGCGTCTGTACCATCAGCAGCAGCAATAGCTATTACGTTACCAAATGAAATTTTTGTACCTGCAGGAATAAAGTAAATTGTCTCTGTCTTCTGAACATTTACATCTTCACCAACAGTTGTTGTGATAGTTACCTTAGATACGAAGTGCCTGTTTTCAGCGTCAGGATTATATGTAACAGTATCTCCATCTATTACTATAGCACTGTCGCCATATGTTTCTGTTTCAACATTCAATTCAACAGTAGTTTCGCCAACTGTTACCTCTTTAACAAGTTCGAAAGAGTTGCCTACAACGCTATTTGCATAGTCAATTTCGTTAACAGCGCTCTGAACATCTTCAACATCTTCTTCTGGAAGTTCCGGCTCATCTGGATCCGGCTCTGGTACAACCTTAGCAGTAACAGTATATGTAGCGCTTGCACCTTCGTATGCATTGCCCGAAACATATACAGTGTGTGTACCAACTGTTGTATCAAGAGCTGAATACTGAATTGTAAGAACACCATCTACTATTGTATAAAGTGAAGAATCAATTATATTTTCTGCGTTGCCTACTGCAACTGTAATTGGCTTTTCTGGATTATAGCCTGTGATAGCAAATGATACACTATCACCTGACTCTTCTACGATTGAATTACCATTTGCAAGACCAAGCTTGATTGCTGCATCAGCAACAACTGTGATTGTAGCTGTAGCTTCAATATAACCCTCGCCATCTACAGTAAGAGTATAAGCACCTATCTCATCCGGAATAGCAGCATTCTTAATTGTAAGAGTTGTGCCATTGAGAGTATAGCCGTTTTCAGCATCTTTAGTAAGTGTAGCATCGCCTAAAGCAACTACGAGCTCACCCTCTGTATAGTTACCAAGAGTAAATTCAATATCATTTGTTGCACTTACTTCGATACTCTGATTATCAGGAGTTAGTGTAAGCTGTGTATCAGGGAGCTCCAAAATTTCAAAGTCTATTGAAGCTTCTGTATAACCAGCACCGCTTACAGTAACTGTGTACCTACCTACTTCCTTGTTTTTGATGATAATCATTGTGCCATCAGATTCATAATCAGCGACAACAGCTTCTCCGTTCTTTGTCAAAGCAACTGTAATTTCGTCTGTAGCATTCCATCCATTTACTGTAATCTGGATGTTATCTTGTGAGTTCTCATAAAGAGTAATTACACCGCCAACCGCTACAAGATCAAGCGGAGTTGGGTCTTTTTCATCAATTGTTACATTTTGTGTAGCAGCCACATAGCCTTCACCTTCAACAACAACACCCCATGTACCGCGACCAAGTTCTATAAGAGCAGCATTCAAAATTGTAAGGGTTCCATCTGCAAATCTGTATCCAACACCTTCTTCAAGAACTACACCATTGAGTTTAACTGTCAAATCACCTGTTGTGTATCTGTCAACTGTAAAAGAAATGTCTGCATCTGAATTCTCTTTGATTGATGTTGAACCAACCGGTGTTAATCCTAGGGGAACCAAAGCTGCCTCAACTGCATAGCCAAAACTTGCAGGGGTAGCAACACCTGTACCACTAACCTTTGCTACGAATTCTCCTTCACCAAGGCTTGCTCTTGGTCTGAAGGTAATAACAGCTTTACCTTCAGCGGGAACATCTACCTGAGTAACGTACTGAACCGTATCATTGTTGTATGTAATAACATCAAGCACTTTGTGAGACAAGAAAGTCAAATCGCCATCTATAACAGCAGCTTCTTGCTCATCTGTAAGTGTTGCATATACCTTTATAACCTGTCCCTGTGTAACAGTAAAACTATCTCTTGGACCGTAGGTATTAAGTAATTCACCTATGCTGCTATAAACCTCTACCTTTTCGATTGAGGCTGTATTTGCAGCAAATCCTGTAACCATTGTGCACATAAGAGCAAGTGCAAGAACGGTCGCAAACAATCTTTTTGCAATTGTTTTCATATATTTACACCTCGTTTATATAAAATTCTTTTTTCAATTATAACACACAATTAAATTAACACACTTTTTTTCATTTCTATAAACTTGCCAAAATTCGATTTATTTGTTCTTTGTCGGCATTTGCCGACAAAGAACAATCAAATTAACTTACTTCAAAGGAGCAAGTGTTCCGTTGTGAAGAATGTACATGCTCTCTGTAGCGCTGTCGTATTCAACTTCGCTGAAGAACAATGTATCTCCATCAACATCCGGGGCGTAAACTTTCATTGTCTGAACTTCGTTCTTGTCTGCATCTGTGTATCTAACAACAAACATTGATACAGAGCCTCTAGTATAGCCTGATTTATCAGCTACATCAAGGAGGTAAACCTTATCTGCTGCATAATCCTCAATAAATCTAACGCCTGATCTCTTTACAACTTTGTAATAGTGGATATATCCATTATTATCAGCAACAGTAATCTGATCGATTATATCACCCTCTGCGCCAGTCAAAGCAGCACCAGCTGCATTGATAAATGTAACGCCTGTAAAGTTATCAACAATGTTTGCATTGTATTTAAGGTCCGCTTTGTTTGTTTCGATGTAGTTGCCATCACTAACCCACTTTGTACCCCAGCCCCAGTCGCTTGTGTTTTCATCTACTGTAAGGGTAATAGTCTCTGGTTTAGCAGGTGTGTATATACCTGTCTTTGCGATAAGGTTATCAAAACCACAAGTATCACCTGTTACATCAAGATAAGCTGTATTCATACCCTCATATTTACCAGTGAGTTTATATGTCTTTACTTGTGTACCATCAAGGTATATCGCTACATCCTCAGAGCCTGGTATAAGCTGAACAGCAACATTGTGCCACTCTTTATAACCAAGATTAACATCTGCAATTTTAAGACCATTTACATCCTTTGTAATTGTGAGTGCTCTTGATGTCTTAACGGCATCACTCTGCCACAAATCAAGGTTAAGATAGATAGCAGTTGTAAATGTTTCGTCGCTCTCTGCTATGAAGTCAAAGCTGATATATATAGGCTCTGCATCAGAAGCATCCTTACCTGTAACACCAACTTTATTCTGTACAGGGCTGATTCTTGTAATAGTACCTACAGTGTATTCAGTCTCTGTCTCATTTGCTGTACCTTCCCAGTCACCTTCACCTATAATATCGGCGATATGAGTAACCTTTATAGAGGTATCATTATTTGCTTTACCATATGCATCTGTTGCGACAGCATCACCTGTAAAGCCAACTACATCTTCTTTAATGTTGTTTTTCTTGAATGCACCTGGTTCTCCACCTTCAAGAGTACCTTTAACATTTCTGATGTACATAAATGGTGTAGTAGCTGCATCTGTAAAGTTATGAATATCTCTTGCAGCTGATACAGTTGCGATGTATGTTGTATCATCGCCTGCATCAAGGATAAGGTAGCCGAGATCCGTTATAGCATCGTTTGAAGGATCAAACGCAGTACCATTATCCTTTATATAAGTTGCATTCACACCTTCTTTAGCTTTTACTAGTGCATCAAATTCCTGAGCAGTTATATCCTGAAGGAATATACTATTGTTATATCTGATAGATGTGCAGTAATCATCGTCTGCAAAAGGACTTGGGTTTGTATATGTGTTTCCATTAAAGTACTTGTGCAGATAAATGTTATCCCACATAGAATTTGCGCCTGTAAACTTAATTGTATCAATACCTCTGAAGATATTGCTCTCTGCAAGGGCAGTCGGCTCAAGCGCGAGCTTACCGTTTACATATACTGTGATAGTATCAGGAACAACGCCTGACAATACCTCAGCTGTGCCTGCAGCGCCTGCAGTTGCTACTGCGGTATCACCAACGGTGAGCACTACAGTAACTGTAGACCATCTGTTCTTTGGAAGTGCAATTGTAGCAAGTTCCGCTTCAGCGACATCATCGCCATCCTCAGCTGCGTTTTCGCCGTTGTAGATAACAAGCTTATCAAGATAGTTACTGCTTACATTTACATTCTTAAATGCAAAGAGCTTACTGTAGTTAGCAATAGCATCTGCTTCTGCACTGTAATATCTGTCTCCACCGTAAAGGATACCAACTTCACCTTGTACACCCTCTCTAGAGTTATTAAGGTCAGTGTTTATCTGAGTGCTGAATACAAGCTGGTCGCCCGGCTTATATCCTGCCGCATTGCTATTTTTAAGTGTCTGGTTATCAATGGCTCTGATTTGTGATTCTTCGCCAACAACCCAATACTTATCAGTTGTAGCCTTGCCCTGTTTGTTGGCTACAAGAATGTCTGATGAAGCATCATTTGCATAAATCTTGTGTGAACCATCAACAGAAACTGCATATGAATTTGCAGCCATGTTTGTAGCTGTATCATTTGCATCAAAGCCAAGTGCGTTTATAAGCTTAAGCTTATTGTATGGAGATTTTGTAAGTGTAGATGGGTCAAATGTGCCACCAGCTATCTTTTTAACGCTTATATTATCCCAATGTCCGCGTACAAAATCGATACGGCTGAACTGACCTCTTATTGCATCAGCATATGTAAGATCAATCTCTGTAACGCCATTGCCATTTGTATCTGCAAGTGTCTGCAAATCACCATTTACATAAACTGATGCTTTTACCTTTTCAACGCCTTCTACACTATATGCTGTGTATACAACAGTGATATTTGCCCATTCATCATCAGGCAATGTAACATAAGCAAGATCTGCATGTTTGTTTCCGGCTTTATAATAAGCCATGCCACTATTATAGTCACCGCCGTTACCAAGTGTGAGATTGTTGTTCTCATCTACCTGGAAGAAAGAAACCTGCGCACGGTAGTTGTTACTTCTAAGGTTTGCAGGGTCATAGTACATAATGCCTGACAAACGCGAGTAATTAGCAGCACCTCTAATGCTGCCTGTGTTAAGGTCTGTAGATATAACTAGCTGCTCTCCATCATTGAGGTGCGCGTGGTTGTATCCGATAGAATTATTAAAACCACCTTCAGTATAGGCACCTATATTGTACTGCAGATTATTACTATTGAACTGCATTGACCTGTCTGTGCCTTCCTCGTTGTCGTTTACAATAGTTATTGCCGAGGCACTATTAAATCTGAAGATTTGATTCTTTGGTGCACCGTTACCATTATAAATACCAGCCGCTTCTGCTGTTTTGGATTCCCAGTTGTCAAAATTAACCTCTGGCATAATATCAAGCGTATATGGAGTTACTGTAGATGGGTTATAGGTTCCATATTTAATTGCTTTAACGCTTACATTATCCCACATACCATATTTAAGTGTGAAACGTGCAAATGCACCAACTGGGTTAGCAATATTAGCATTAGCCATAGGACAATCTGTATATGTTGTTTTTCTGTCTGAGCTTACAAGCTGCTGTAAGACACCATTCATATAAACTCTTGCAGTAACAGATTCCGCATTATTTTTAGTATAAACAACAGTAATGTTTATCCACTGATCATCTGGAACCGACATATATCCAAGTACAGTCTTTGCACCACTATATAGTACTAGCTCATTATCGGCATTAAAGCTAAATATATAGAATTCACTACCACCTGATGGTGTAGCTGCAAAATATGGTACATCTGTATTGAGCGAAGTTGTATTAAAATCTGCCGATACTACAAGGCTATCTCCGTTTTCCAAACCCTGGTGCGCTGCAAGAGTTGAATTATTAGTCGCTTGATAATAAAGGTTGTTGCTTCCTGACTGCAAATATTTATCGTTGCTGTTGCCATTATGGCTTAAAATTGACAGGTTTTTTCCTGTACCAATAGCACCTACTCTGAAAATTTGATTTTCAGTCTCAGTTATAGCCTTATTGGCTTCAGTCCATACATTTGTCCCACCAAGAAACCATCCTGAGTTGAAATCAACGAGAGGCATAACTTCGGTAACTATAGCTTCCTTTTCAAGAGTTGATGGATCAAAGCTGCCTCCTGAAATCTTTCTTACCCTAAGATTATCCCAGCATCCATACTCAAAATAGAAACGAGTATAAGGAGCGGTAAAACGGTTATCTGATGTATGTGTGAGTGTGTTCACATCAGCAGGTTCACCACCTGAAGCTTTAGTAAGCTTTTGCAAATGTCCGTTTACATATACAGATGCTGTGATTGAGGATTCACCCACAACATAAACAACATTTATGCTAATCCACTCATCATCACGCACCGGCATGGATGCCAATGCTGTGTTTCCACCATTGTAGAGAACAAACTCATTGTTAGGTGTTAAAGCAAAGTATGTAAGATCCACAGGATCTGCTGCTCCCGTGTTTGCTTTAGCTCTGAATTTAGCGGTCGTCCCTCCGTTAAGGGCAGCGGTGTTAAAATCAGCAGAAACAACAAGCGTGTCACCCGCAACCAAACCCTGGTGCGCTGCAAGAGTTGAATTATTAGTCGCTTGATAATAAAGGTTGTTGCTTTCTGACTGCAAATATTTATTGTCGCTGTTTCCATTATGGCTTAAAATTGACAGGCTTTTTCCTTCAGCAAGAGCACCTACTCTGAAAATTTGATTTTCAGTCTCAGTTATAGCCGTATTGGCTGCAGTCCATACAGCTGCCCCATCTTTAAACCATCCTGAGTTGAAATCAACGAGAGGCATAAGGTCAACTGTAGTTGCTGTTGCAAATGTAACGGGCATAGCTCCAATCATGGTTACGAGCATTGCTACAACAGAAAGACCTGCCAAAATTCTTTTGCATACATTATTTCTCAAATGTATCACTCCTTTTAATAAAATTTATTATGAAGCACTCGAGTTGTATGTATATATAATAATTAATTTACAAATTTATTATTTTACCTTACGGCACTATTATCTCAACTGTATTGTTGTTTTGTACAACCTCTGTCCCGGGGTACAAGTCGCAAACAATTGACGCGGGAAGGTAAATTCTGTCGTCTATTTCTACAGGCGCAACCTCTGTTGCTGTCTGAATTGCGTTGATATAAACCTTACCGCTGTCTATTGCAACCGTCAGGGTTTTTCTTTCTCCTTGAGAGATTGCGTGCATCTTCTCTCCGTCCCATTCGACCTTCATGCCAAGAGCTGCCTCGTCAGTCAGATAACGAACAGGAACCATCATTACCCCGCCATCTGTTGTAAATGGTGCGGCATCGATTTCTCTGACCTCGCCGTTTACATCGATCTGCGCTAAACCCTCTGTAAAGATTATGCGCTTATCAATTGTAATCGTGTTAAAACTCTGCGCCTTGTTGTATCCGCCGACCATTGCGTCAATCGCTTCGTAATTTTTAAAGGTGGCAACACTTGCGCTTGGCGAGTGATATGTAATAACACCCATCGATCCGGGAACAAATCTGAGCGGATAAGCATCGAATGAGTTCCAGAGTTTGTTTACATTCTTCGCTTTTAAATTAAAGCTACAAAGCGTACCGTCTTTTTCTATCAGGTTTCCACCAAGGGATAAATCCATAAATGTAAAGCTAATCTGTCCGTTAATTGTTTTTGTATCAATATATGATGCGTTTTTGATAAGTGCATTATCGTCAAGCTTGAATTCTACAAGACCGTCTTCAGTAACACCTATATCGAAATTATCTTCGTCATAATCAAACAAAAATCCAAGAGTGCAAATACCGCCCTGATATGCCGGCATACCCGCAGATGTGTTTCTGATGTTGATATCAACCTTAATGTCGCCGGTTATATCGTTCATAATTCCTGGAGCAAAATAAATCTGAACTTTATGCTCTTTTTGCTCTGCCGCAAATACTGAGGCAATATTTAGTACTAATATTAATGTAAGAATTAATGATATAAGTTTTTTCATATGTTACCCTCCGCTACAACCGTTGCAGTAACTTTATGTGTAAGTGGTTTTAGTCCAAGAAAACTATTTGCACCGCTATCCCATAAGTAATAGTCTATCTTATATGTACCACCTGACGAAACATTTTCGAATATAATCTCATTTTCTAGAAATGTTCTGCCAGATTCAACTTCAACAAATATTACAGGTGCTGCAAGAAGTCCCGTCTCTGCGTCATACAATCGTGCAAGTAAAAACGCTTTGCCACTTACAGACAAAATCTCAACCGAGTCTGTAATAGTACCTTCTTCATTTATATATGCATTTTCATCTGCAATAAGAAGGTCTTTAACATCTGCCTCTATCGCATTACCTTCTGTACAGGTGTATTCACCATGAAACTTCTCGTTCTTTTTAAGTTCTGCCACAACCGACGGATAATCATTTGTATCAGCAAAATCAATCGTTATCTTGCCATCCGTACAAGCCAAAACCTCAAAATTTGCTTTAGCAACAGCAAATCTGCCTTCGCTATCACAATTAGGAACAAACCCAACCTCCTTATCAAAAGCAAGAACAACTATATCGTCATACGATTGAGCAACTTGAAAAACATCAACATCATTACGACTATCAAATTCCACAAGCCATTCAGACGGAGTTTCATCTGCACCTGTAGGGATAAAATCAAGCTCCTCTGTATCAAACTGGAGGTGCGCCTCAAAAGCACCAATTGTTTGCTGTGCCTCTGCCTCATCCGCCAGATCTGATATATAGAGAGTAACCTCTGCTATCTCACCGGGTGCGTATGCATTTCTGTCAAATTCAATATCTAGTTTAACACTGTTATCAACCTGTGCAGATACGTTGACTAAACCACACGCAGCAATAACGCACAACACAAAACACAGCATATTCAGTATTTTTATTTTCATCAACTACCCTCCCGGTTTCTGTTACCCAACATAAGTAATCTTACCACCGTTCGTATATCGTTAAAACAAATACGAAAAACAGGGATAATATCCCTTTATGCTACAATACAGCATCATAACTAGCACACTTTTTACCACATACAACATTATATCACGAATGATAATTTTTTCAAGTGGTTAAAGTTACAAATTTGTAATATTTTTTTGTGCATTTTTACTAATAGAGTGTTTTGGATATAGGATATTTTGTTGTAAAATAAAAATAATTTTGGTTTCTATAATGTAACATAATGTTACATAAAAAAAAGGCTCTCTTTGTGCAAGAAAGCCTTAAAAATCAATAGTTAAGTTATCTAAACAACTCTTCTATCTCAATTGCGTTCTTATGCAGCGCTTCAGGAAGCTTTTTACCAATCTCTTTATCGTACAACACACGCGTACACCAATATATATCGTCTTCAAATCCATCGAGTATTGCTGCAACATCCGAGTTATTACGCATATCTGCAACGCTTTCTATTATTCCCTCTGTGCGCTCATCCGCCATTCCCGCGTAGTCAATGTGCGGTTTATCTAGGATAAATACCGGATAAGCACCTGTTGCAACCTCTGTTGCAAACTTTTGTGCAAGTGCCATCTGGTACTCGTCCTCTGCATGAGCAAGGCCCGATCTGCTGACAAGTATATCAACTTTACACTCGCCATCACCATTTATATCCTCTATGTATTTGGCAATGTATTCTTCAAGCGCCGCCTCTTGTTCTTCTGATATAAGTCTTTGTCCATAGTAGGAAATTTCTATATCATACTTCTCGGCGGTTACGGCACCAACGACACTTACAATAATCAGGATTACCGATGCAGTAACTGCAATAATCTGCGCTTTATAATATTCCCAATAATGCTTTAATCTGTCGTTTAGCGGCATTTCCCTCGCCATTTGTTTTGCTTCCTGTGCTTGTTTGTCCATAATCTTCTCCTTTTGTTGCAATTGTCAACCTGTAAAATTTCTAGTTGCCAATATACTTCTCAACAGATATGACTGCATTTGCGCCGTCAGATGCCGCAGTTATAATTTGTCTAAGCTCCTTTGTGCGTACATCTCCTGCTGCAAATATTCCATCTGCAGAGGTTTTACAATCCTCACCCGCAATAATAAAGCCCGATGAATCCATATCAACAACGCCGTCAAACAATTTACTTACCGGCAACACTCCGATTGATACAAATATCCCATCAAGTGATATTTCTCTTCCATCTTTGAGATTAAGCTTGTTTACGCGGACATCTCCTGAAATCGACGCAACCTCACTATTCCATAATGGTTCTATGTTTTCCTTTTGAAAAACCTTGCCGCTCAATATCGCGTTTGCTCTTAATTTATCTCGCCTGTGTATCAGGTAGACCTTGTTACATATGCTAGAAAGATAAAGAGCCTCTTCTGCGGCGCTGTTTCCTCCGCCTACAACCGCAACGGTCTTTCCTCTAAAGAACATTCCGTCGCAAACGGCACAGTAGCTTACTCCTTTTCCGGTAAACACACTCTCTCCGTCAACGCCAAGCGGCTTGTGTTTTGCGCCCGTAGCAACGATTATAGTCTTTGTAAAGTAGTTTGCCTTTTCACCTGTCAACATCCAAATATTGTCGCTTTTTTCAACCGACATAATCTTGTCGCGCTCTATTTTTGCGCCTAATTTTTCTGCGTGAGAGCGCATCGCCATAGAAAGTTCCACTCCATCGATCTGTAAAAACCCAGGGTAATTATCAACCTCTGTAGTCGTAAGCATCTGTCCACCGGGAGCACCCCCCTCTAAAACTACAAAATTAAGTCCTGACCTTGACGCATATACTGCCGCAGAAAGTCCGGCAGCGCCCGCACCAATAATAATTGTGTCAAAAATTGTTTTCATATTATATACCTGATATTGCACAAAGCTCGTCCTTGCTGACAACACCTAGGCTTGTCTTGACAACCTCTCCGCCTTTAAAAACAAGTACAGTTGGTATCGACATAATACCATAGCGCTCGGCAAGTGAGATGTTATCGTCAACATTTACTTTGCACACCTTTACTTTTCCCTGATTCTCTACGGCAAATTCTTCGATTGTAGGTGCAAACATCTTGCACGGACCACACCATGTTGCCCAAAAATCAACTAATACGGGTGTATCGGATTTTAAAACTTCGCTTTCAAAATTATCTGTTGTAATATCAATATACATCATAGTTTCTCCATATTTTTATTTTATTAGTTTATCAAAGGCCTTTTTGAGCCATATTGCATCTATATCTTCTATTTTACCCATATCGCAGTAATTTGCAATTTTCGGATTCATCGGAATCTGACCAAGAATGTCAAGGCTTTCTGTTTTTGCAATTTCATCAAGGTGGCTCTCGCCAAATACTGAAATCTTTTTGCCACAATCAGGACACTCGATATAACTCATATTTTCAACAAGCCCAAGAATTGGAATGTTCATCATTTTTGCCATTTTTACTGCCTTGCCAACAATCATTGAAACAAGCTCCTGCGGGGATGTAACAATTATGATGCCATCAACCGGCAGGGATTGAAATATAGTAAGCGGAACATCACCTGTACCAGGTGGCATATCAACAAACATATAATCTATATCATCCCATATTACATCGGTCCAAAACTGCTTAACAGTACCTGCGATTACAGGACCTCGCCATACAACAGGGTCGGTCTCGTTCTCAAGCAAAAGATTTACAGACATAATTTCAACGCCGTTTTCGCTCGCCATAGGCATCAGGCCATATTCGTTGCCGACTGCATGGCCTTTTATTCCAAACGATTTCGGAATTGACGGACCTGTAATATCTGCGTCAAGAATTGCACAACGATAACCCATTTTCTGCATTCCTGCCGCCATAAGCGAAGTCACAAGAGATTTGCCAACACCTCCCTTACCGCTGACGATTCCTATAACTTTTTTTACTGAACTCATATTATTAAGTGGCGCTATAAGATTCTCCGCCTTGCGCTCTGAACAACTCTGACCGCAGCTTGAACAATTATGTGTACATTCACTCATTTTTATGTTTCCTCTTTTCTATTACTTAATACTGTAATGTAGCTTAATTATAACTCTAAATCGCTCTTGTGTCAACAAATTGTGATATAAAATCATTGGTCAATCACTCATTAAAGTTTTTGGCATATTATATATCGGGATGGTGTTGAATATGCAAAACTTTTGTCCGATACGACGCATAAAATATCGGTTTGGTCTTTATAACAGACAAAAAAACAGGCGTCGCATCTATTTTACTTATATAATTTTAATTTTTGTTTTTTTGTCGTTTGTTTTAATTTCCGGCAGTATGCGTCTGTTTGAATTTGCATTAGCACTTGGCGAGGATATGCACAAAAATGATGTTTTACATAACTGCAGTAAAATTGTATCAGAGATTATTAATAATTGTGATGCAATATATGACGATATTTATGATAAAAAAATCGACAATAACGGCAAGATAACATCAATTAGTACGGATTTTAACAAAGTAAACTCTATCAAAGCTACTGTTGATGAGGCATTGAGCAGTTATTTAAATTCAATCAACCGTCTAGAATGTAATGTGCCAATCGGAACGCTTTTGTCAAATGATATTTTTGCCGCGTGGGGATTTAGTTTACCCGTTCCTCTGCTTATATCATCTGATGCCGAGGTTGAATTTATTGATAGTTTCATCGATGCAGGCATAAACCAAACCAAATATTTGCTTATGATAAGGATAAATGTGTCTTCTAAAATTCACACTGCAACAAAATCTGTTGAATCAACCACAGTAATTGATCTACCTATCTCGGAGAGTGTTATTGTCGGCGATGTACCAAAATATATAATGCCCAATCTATCAACAGAATAAAATGAATATAAAAAAAAAGACTTGTGAATTTATTTTTATATGATATACTATATCTATAAACATATCAGGAGAGAAAATAAATGACAAAAGATCAAACAAAAGCTCGTATAGATGAGCTTTGCAAAATTTTAAATAAATATGGTTACGAATATTATGTTCTTGACAGCCCTTCTATCAGCGACTTTGAATACGATGCCCTGATGCGCGAACTTATTCAACTTGAAGAGTCTAATCCTGAATTTAAATCTGTTGATTCACCAACACAACGCGTAGGTGGCGAGGTATCAGAGGGCTTTGCGACAATTGAGCATCAGGTACAAATGCAAAGTCTATCCGATGTATTCTCCCAACAGGAATTATTTGAGTTTGACAAGAGAACACGCGCTTCTCTTGAGGTTTCTTCTGTTGAGTATGTAACCGAAATGAAAATTGACGGACTGTCTGTTTCTCTTGAATATGAAAATGGAGTTTTTAAAAGAGGGTCAACCAGAGGTGATGGATTTGTAGGCGAAGATATTACACAAAATCTTCGTACAATCCAGAGTATCCCACTTAAATTGACTGAAGAAATCCCATTTATCGAGGTCAGAGGCGAAGTTTTTATGCCACAAAAGAGCTTTTTAAAACTTAACGAACAAAGGGAAGCAGCCGGCGAGTCGACATTTGCGAACCCAAGAAACGCAGCAGCAGGTTCGCTCCGTCAGCTTGACAGCAAAATCGCTGCAGAGAGAAAACTTGATATTTATATTTTTAATGTTCAGCGTGTTGAAGGTATTGAGTTTTTAGACCACGCATCATCACTTAATTATTTAGAAAAACTTGGTTTTAAGGTCATTCCAAACAGAGCAACCTATCAAGGAATAGATAAAGCATATGAAGAAATTATGCGGATTGGAGAAAGCAGGGGAGATTTAGGTTTTGATATTGACGGCGCAGTTGTAAAGGTAAATTCCTTTACACAGCGTTACATCCTTGGTTCTACAAGCAAAACACCTAAATGGGCGGTTGCGTATAAGTTCCCTGCAGAACGCCGGGAAACTAAACTTCTGGGCATTGCTCTGCAAGTCGGCAGAACAGGTGTAGTCACCCCAAACGCTGTTTTAGAACCTGTTAGAATTGCAGGGTCTCTTGTCAGTCGCGCAACACTTCATAATATTGATAATATTAAATCAAAAGACATTCGAATCGGCGACACTATTATAATTCAAAAGGCGGGTGATATAATACCCGAGGTTGTCGAATCAGTTAAATCAAAGCGGACCGGCACAGAGACAGAGTTTAATATGCCCGATCATTGTCCTGCGTGCGGAGACATTCTTGTACGCATAGATGGCGAAGCTGCAACAAGATGCACAAACTCTAACTGTCCGGCGCAACAACTTCGGAGTATAATTCACTTTGTATCAAAACCTGCTATGGATATAGACGGCCTTGGGGCAGCTATAGTAGAGCAACTGCTTGATAATGAACTAATAAAGGATTGCTCTGATATATATACATTAAGATATGATGATATTGTACATCTTGAGGGTTTTGGCGATAAATCAGCAAGAAACCTTATTGATTCAATAGATAAGTCAAAAAACAGAGGTCTTGACCGCGTTTTATTTGGACTTGGAATTCGTATGATTGGTAGCAGAGCGGCACAAATTCTTGCCGAGCATTATGGTAACATTGACGCACTGATTTGCGCATCGCCTGAAGAATTGTCCGCTATATCCGAGATAGGTGAAAAAATGTCACAAAGTATTGCAAACTATTTTTCACAAAATAAATCAAAAGAGCTTATCTTGCGTCTAAAGGAGTACGGAGTAAAACTTGATTATGAAATCAAGAGAGAAAGTGATGCTTTTAAAGACAAGATCTTTGTACTGACAGGAACTCTCCCTACTCTCAAGCGTAACGATGCAAAATCTATGATAGAAGCTCACGGCGGCAAGGTAAGTTCAAGTGTATCTAACAAAACAGATTATGTTGTTGCCGGCGAGGATGCAGGCAGCAAACTTGATAAGGCAATATCACTTGGGATAACTGTCATTACTGAAGAAGAGCTTTTATCCTTACTTGATTAAAAGTGTATATTTTTATATGTTTCGGGAACGATATTATTAATCCCACGACATGGGAAATAATATTGCGGAGGTCTATTTTATGGAAAATTCAGTTAATCCCGGAATTTATTGCAGTGTTCAGCAATGTGCATATCACACAACTGATGACAAATGCACTGCAAGTAAAATTGAGGTTGGTTCATCAAAAACTTGTTGCAGTTCTTGTGACACAGAGTGCGTTACATTTAAACCTGCAGAATAACTTTTAATGTCACTTGCCAATCTCTGGCAAGTGACAATTTAATTTATAAAAAAATTAAAAATCGGTATTGCATAGCAGAGAATTATAATGTATAATAAAATAGATTTATTATGTAGAATAAGTAGAGGTTTTTAGTTATGATTGGTTTTGACAATAAAAAATATCTTCAGATGCAATCTGAACATATTCGAGAAAGGATATCGCAGTTTGGCGGCAAACTTTACTTGGAGTTTGGCGGCAAACTTTTTGACGACTATCACGCATCTCGTGTTTTGCCAGGATTTCAGCCCGACAGCAAACTCCGTATGTTACTTCAACTTAAAGACAGTGTTGAAATTGTTATTGCCATTAACTCCTCTGATATTGAAAAAAACAAGCTACGCGGTGATCTTGGTATTACATACGATACAGATGTTATCAGACTTATTGATTGCTTCAGAACGATCGGTCTTTATGTTGGAAGCGTCGTTATGACACAGTTTACCGGACAACCTACTGCAGAGGCTTTTCAGCGTCGTCTTGAGAATCTCGGCGTAAAAGTATATCGTCATTATATGATTGACGGTTACCCCTCTGATATTTCAAAAATTGTTAGTGATGAAGGCTATGGAAAAAACGAATACATCGAAACCACCAGAGATCTTATCATTGTAACCGCACCTGGACCCGGAAGCGGCAAGATGGCAACGTGTCTGTCACAGTTATATCACGATAACAAACGCGGAATTCAGGCAGGCTATGCAAAATTTGAGACATTCCCAATCTGGAATATTCCTCTACAGCATCCTGTTAATCTTGCATACGAAGCGGCAACAGCTGACCTCAACGATGTAAATATGATCGACCCTTTCCATCTTGAAGCATATGGAGAAACAACAGTAAATTACAACCGAGATGTAGAGATTTTTCCCGTTGTTACTGCCATGTTTGAAAAAATTGTTGGCAGTTGCCCATATAAATCACCAACCGATATGGGTGTTAATATGGCAGGTAACTGTATTGTAAATGACGAGGTTGCATGCAATGCTTCCCGTCAGGAAATTCTTAGAAGATATTATACCGCACTCTGCGAACAACGAAAAGGCACAATAGGTGATGATGTTGTCTTAAAACTTGAGTTATTAATGAAAAAAGCCGGTATAACTGTTCATGATAGATCTGTTATTGATCCTGCGCTTCAAAAGGCGGCATCCAGCGGTGCTCCTGCTGCCGCAATGGAGCTTAAAGACGGCACAATAATTACGGGCAAAACATCAGATTTGCTCGGCGCATCTTCTGCGCTACTGCTTAATGCATTAAAAGCTCTTGCAGACATCCCTGATGATATTCATCTTATTTCACCTGTTATAATTGAACCAATTCAGCATTTAAAAGTTGATCATCTTGGTAATCGCAATCCAAGATTACACACAGACGAAGCATTGATTGCGCTCTCTATCTGTGCTGCAACTGACCCTGTCGCAGAAAGGGCTATGGAACAGCTTTCGAATCTTAGAGGATGCGAGGTTCACTCCTCCGTCATACTTTCTGCTGTCGACGAAAAGGTCTTTCGTCGACTCGGCGTAAACCTCACATGTGAACCCGAATATCAATCATCAAAGGTCGTTGGTTAATATACAAAAAAAAGAAGCCTGATAGTTTATCAGGCTTCTTTTAATTTTCTTTTATGTATTGTTTTCCTGCGTTATCTATTGCATAATTTTCAGTGTAAATAAGCTTTGATATCGGTATTATACTATACCCATCGTCCTTTAGCTTCTTAAGTATGGACGGCAAGGCTTCAGGTGTATGCTTTGCGGCATTATGAAAAAGCACAATACTTCCAGGTTTAACTTTATCTGTCACACGCTTTGTTATTTCATTTGCGGACAAATCCTTCCAATCAAGACTGTCCCCACAGGCATCGGTTGGAAACACAACTTTTCAGCTATTCTTGTGTATCCTGAAACAGCTTAATCATATTATCTCTAAAGGTTTCATATGTGGTGAAATATCTTGCTGTGCATTCGCTTGATAACTGTTTGACTTTTTCTTTATCGAGTTCAATTCCTTTGAAGCAGTACGGATAATGTTCTCTGCTGCTATGTGGTCTTACGGTTTCAAAATTGCCGAACGCAGCAAATTTTTTGCTGAATAAAATTTTTGTCAAAGGCTCATCACCAAAATTCTTTTTATAATACTCAGAATATGCTTCATACAGCAATGCCTTTTCGCAAACGGCATTTTCGTTTATAATACAGTATTTTTCAATAAAATCACCAAATACACTGTCTTTAGCTATTTTCTTTGATACAGTTGAATATTTCATTTTGCTGATTTTAGGGTTATTTGCTAAGTTATAGAGATTATATTTTATAAACTGAATAGCATTCTCATCATACTCCAGTGTATTAAGATTATTTGACGATATTTTTATATCGGTGGCGTTGTATAGCGTTTTCATCTTTTTATAAGCTGCGTGATTGTCAGTTACATATACGAATGGTATTTTATATGAAAAATGCAGATATTCGGGAAATGATGGATGTTTTATACTGATGGTTTCGCCGCTTATTATTTTTTTCATCCTTTTAACAGCAAATTCCTTTTCGGGGATTTTGACGTTATACGAAACAGCGACCCTGTTTCCGCAATGGCACTCAGCCAATAATCTGCTGAGATTATTGATTTTTGTAAGCTCGCAAAAATCTATATTTGCAAAATATTGCTCTGAAATAATCATCAGTAAATCAAAAATGTTCTTATGAATTTTTTTATCAGCCAGTATCACATACGGCTTTTTTATACTTGAAGCACCATTTAATATATCAGTACATAACCTTGATAGCATAAAAAGTGTTTTGAAATTTCCGCTTGAAAATTCATATAAAATCTTTATTGCATTTTCAGAAATAGTTGGAAACAAGTATTTACAAGAATTGTCAAAATTATAAATA
>JAZLDW010000057.1:0-23670 GCA_045614945.1 Clostridia bacterium
GTGCAGTGGATAAGCCATTGATCCCCGGGAGCTGCGCAATAAAAAGTCCCCGCGAGCATAGGGGCGGAAAGGAGAAATATATGTTTAATTTTAACACAAGCAAAAAGCAGAGCGAACCAAACCTAAACACTCTTGTAAACGGTGGCGCAAATGCGGATGGTTACAAGGTAGAAGGAAGTTCAATCGGCGACCAGAGAGAGGCATACATAAACTCAAAGATGCAGGAGATAGAAAAGCAGAGAATTGAGTTTATGAAAAAGAACCCAGGTTTTGATATGAAGGCGGAAATGGAAAACCCTGCCTTTGTTGAATATGTATGGGGTAAGGGACTGACTGTAGAGGAAGCATATTTTCTTGCTCATAAGGATGAAATAATAGGTGCGGCAATGAAGAAAAACCGCTCTGCAGTAAGCAACAGAATTGCTGAGAACGGCGCTGGCAAAAACAGTCCTGCTTCGGTCAAGAAAAACCCAAAGGATATGACAGACAAAGAAATTGATGCCATAATCGAGAGGGTAAGCCGTGGCGAAAAAATAAGCTTTTAGTTAAGTAAAATTTAAAGATTAAAAGAAAAGGAGAATTTATATGAGCATAAATTACAATACTCAGACAACAACTACAGACAATGCAGGCAACAATCTTACACCTGAAATGAAGTCGTACTATGACAGAGCGCTTATCCGATTTGCAACGCCAAAGCTTGTTCACGCACAGTTCGGACAGAAGAAGCCGATTCCGGCAGGCAATGGTAAGACAATTGAATTTAGAAAGTTTAATCCGCTTCCAAAGGCCCTTGTTCCACTTACAGAAGGGGTAACTCCAAGTGGTAACAACCTTAATGTTACAACTGTAGAATCTACAGTTGAACAGTATGGCGACTATGTTACCTTATCAGATATGCTTACACTTGCATCTGTTGACTCTGTTATCAGCGAGACGCAGACAGTGCTTGGTGATCAGGCGGGTCGTACTCTTGACACAGTTATACGCGAAAAGATAAACGCCGGCACAAATGTTCAGTATGGTGCGGGTAAGGCGGACAGAGGTTTGCTCGTTGGCGGACTTGAAAATTATGAAGATAACGATTATCTCAGTGTAAAGGCAGTAAAGAGAGCGGTTGCAACGCTTAAGAGAAACAATGCAACACCTTTTAAGGATGGTTGCTATGTGGCGATTATTCACCCGGATGTTGCCAACGATTTGACCAATGATCCCGAGTGGAAGGCTGTAAAGCAGAATGTTGACCCTGAGGACTGGTACAAAGGTGCAATTGGTAAAATTCATGGTGTTGTATTTGTGGAATCTACTGAAGCAAAGATTTTTTCTGCAAAGAATTTAAGAAACGCCCAAACCTTAAAAGTAGGTGGCCCCAAGACATTGACGGTGGCGTCTGTTTCGGACAAGACAATTACAATTAGAGAGGACCTTACAGAGGCTGATGCGACCGCACTTGTGGGCAGAAGCATTCAGATTGGTGGCCTTGACTACTCAATTACGAGCGCAATAGCCGGCGAGGCAGAGTATGCAAAGATTACAGTTGCAGAAACACTTGACGTAGCTGTGGTTGCAGGCAGTGTGATATATTCAGGTGGCGCCGGAAAGGGTGGCAGAGATATATATTCTACACTCTTTATTGGTCAGAACGCATACGGCGTAACCAATATTGAAGGCGGTGGCCTTGAGACAATTCTTAAGCAGAAGGGCAGTGCCGGTACAGGTGACCCTCTTGATCAGAGAAGTACTGTCGGTTGGAAGGCTACTCAGACTGCGGAAATTCTCTCTCCTGAGTTTATGGTGAGAGTTGAGACAACCTGCAGCTATTAATGATTAAACTAATTGGGGCGGATATTATGTCCGCCCCGGAGAGCCAGAGGAGGAAATAATATGGCAGCAAAAAATAATGGAAAAATAAAGGCAGAAAAAATAGAGGCTTTTTACAACGAGCTTGTGCCTGTAATGCTTATAAAGGATAATGTAAAGTACAAGGATGATGTGACAGTCACCGTAAATGGTACAAATTATCAGTTGCAGCGCGGCGTTCAGATTATGGTGCCCAGATGTGTTGCACTTGTATTAGAACGCAGTCGCATGCAAGAGCTTGAGGCTCAGGCGTATATGGAAAGTCTGAAAGGATAGGTGGAGTATGGAAATTTTAAGGGCGATAGAAAGAGCGGATGCGCTCTGCCCGAACCACTATACCCTGGAGGAAAAACTGTGTTGGTGTGATGAGGTAACGGCTCAGCTGCGTCGGGATATAATAAAGGTTTATGATATGATAGAGACAGAGATAGATGAGACCGGCAATGTAATGCTGCCTGATGATATCCCTTTTGAGAGGGTGGAAAACATATTTTTCAACAATCAGATGTTTGAAAAACAGGACTTTAGAAGTTTTGTGTCAGAAACTATCGAGAGTAATGTAAAATATGAACCCCCAAAGAAAATTAAAGTGGTGTATCTGGCTATGCCAAAACCCATTGTGCGCCGAGAGATAAAGGGCGAGTTTAACACAAGCGAGAATGTTATCGAAATTACATCGTCGCCGTTTGGTGAGGGAGACAAAATAGAAATCTGTGTTTTGAGCAACATCGAGGAAGAACCGAATTGGGACAAATCGCATAGCGTGTATGTGCTTGAGAAAACAGATGATAAAATTCTTCTCGATCGCGATGTGCTTGAGGCGCAAAGCGGTGCCCCTCTTGCGATAAGAAGAGTTATAACGGACTTTACTGTAATTGATGAGGCTCCGTATGACACAATGTATATTGAGTATATTCTTGCAAAGATGGCTCTTTATCAGCACGATTTTGGAAGTTACAACGCCCACATGATGCAGTTTAACAGCATGTATGAGGCGCTGAGACGGGAATATAAAACCCGCAATCCTCTTACAACTGAGGTAAGATTTAAAAATTTTAGCCGTATATAACGGCAGAAAATGGAGGCAGGAAAATGTTATTACCACGCTTTGAGGCGAAACAAAATACAAAGATGAGAATAAGCGTGTTTTCAGGACTAAACAAAAGAGATAAGATTTCAGACTCAGAACTTACTGATATGGTAAATATGTCAGCCAATGCTATGCCGGCAATTGTCCCTAGAGAGGCACGAAAACTCGTTGCAAATGTTTCGGATGCCGTCAATATTTGTGCGCCGGAGTACACGGGTGGAGAGCTTTCTGCCTTCACAGGAGTGATGGGCACTACATTTTATTACAAAGGAAAAGCAATAGAGGGAACCTTAAAAGAGGGAAGAAAATCAATCGCTGATTTTAATGGAAAGATATGTATATTTCCCGATAAGGTATATTATGACTATATTCCGCATCACGACACGGGAGAGGTTGAGAACAAGCTTGTTCCAATGGAGAAGACGCTTGAGGTGTCGGCGGCAAAATTTTCATCCAGTTATAACGAACTTACCGGACAATATATCGCGTATATTTCAGCCAGTAATGCAGGATTTGACGAGGTGTTCTCGGTTGGTGAGAGTATTGTTATTTCAGGCAGTAGGGATGAAAACAATACAAAGATCATTGCGGGCCGTAGGGATTTTGCAACAGATGACGATATAGTAAGTGTTGTTGTCAGCGGTGTCGCATCAACGCGAATTGATTTAATTCTCTACAACAAGAAGGGCGAAAAGAAGACTTTTGTCAACACAACAGAGACAGAAACGATTACTTTGAAGAGGGCAATACCCGATATGGATAACATTTGTGTCCATAACAACCGTCTGTGGGGAACTGCAACCTCGGGTGAGTTCGTTTATGCTTCTGCGCTTGGCGACTGTACGAATTTTCATTCCTATCAGGGATTGTCTGACGACAGTTGGTATTCAGCTGTTGGTACAAAGGGAGAGTTTACAGGTATTTGCAGCTACAGAAGTGCTGTCGTTGCCTTAAAGCGAGGATGTATCCACCACATCTACGGAGATTCTCCTGTAAACTTTTCTATGCCCAAGCAAACGGCGGGCGGCTGTATAGATGGAAGAAGTATCTGCGAGTTAGGCGGAGTTTTATACTATCTGTCTCATAATGGATTTAAAGCATACAGCGGAGGCGAGCCGTATGATGTCTCGCCAAAATTGAGGGACAGATACATATCCTGTGCATCGGGTTGCGATGGAAGACGCTATTATGCAGCGGCGACCCGTGAGGGAGGAGAAAGAGACCTTCTTGTTTATATGCCGGATGCAGATGTATGGGTAAGAGAGGATGATACACCATTTGAGGATTTTTGTGAATACAACGGAGAGTTGTATGGCATAACGGCTTTGGAAATGTGGAAGCTGTGCGGCGGTGATGAAAAGGTTGAATGGAGGATAACCTCTAAACGCTATACCTATGATATAATGGAGCACAAAGGCATCTCTTGTCTATATATAAGAGCGGACATGAAGATAAACTCAAGGATGCGTGTGCTTGTTTCCAGAGATGGAGGAGAATATGAATTCTGCGGAGAAATCACCGGAGAGAAAGGGTTTTCTGTATATCGTGTCCCCGTGAGGTTTGGCAAGTGCAACAGTTTTCAAATAATTATTGATGGAGAGGGAGTAGCAGTGATTCACGATGTTGAGATAACCTCTTACGACGCAGGCAGAGAAATGTAGTGCAGTCTATAATAATGGAAAGGAGAAAAAGATGGACAGATTTCCGGAACTTGAAGAAAAAAGTCAGAAATATGATGCCAAATACAAGGTGGATGTGCCAAAGGTAAAGGATGCTGTTGGGATACGCGCGACGCTTAATAACATGGGCTTTTCAAACTCTGATATAGGGTATGATGATAAAAGCGGAAATGTCACACTAAAGGGAAGAGCTCTTATAAAACCTGGATATATCGATGAGGATGCGGGTGTTTCGTATGCTAAAAGCTCGGATATTCAGAAAAGTCTTGTGGACTATTATAAGGGAAGTGAGAATCCTATTGTAAGGGTGAGTGATTCCTATGCGTCTGTCGCAGGCGAATATGGACTTGGTGCAGACGCTCTGTCATATGGCAACGGAACGGTTTCTATAGGAGGAATGCCACTTGATATTTTGTATATCGATGACAGTGGTAAGGCGTGGGCTTGGCAGAATGATGTCAGAGGGCTTGTAAATAAATATGCAAAAAGCACTGGGGTAGAATCCCCCATAGATTTGGCAGACCGATATGCCGATAAATACTTATCAGATATAAGAGAGAGGCTTGATGATATAAACGATAGAGAAGCATTTTCTTATAACCCTGATGAGGACCCTGTGTTTCTTGCGTATAAAAACAAGTATCTTACAGAGGGTGACAGAGCAAGTAGAAATGCTATGGCAGACTATTCTGCACTTACAGGAGGCTATACAAATTCTGCCGCGGTGACGGCGGGCGCAATGGCAAATCAGTATTATGCGCAAAAGTTGTCAGATACGATTCCGTCTCTTGCTGAACAAGCTTATCAGAGGTATTATGATAAGTATATGTCAGAACTTGAGGTTGTTGATAAGTTGCTTGATGTGTATAATGCCGAATATAAGGCCATGGCGGATGCGAACGAAACAGCTAGGGACAATGCAAACTATTCTGCTGCTGCAACGACTGCCCGCGACGAAGCGGCAGCTGAGGCAGAGCAAGCGGAGTACGAGCGTTACTGGAGCGACCTCTTTAATCCTGTAAAACTCGAGGGAGAAATCCTTGACAATACCCAAGCACAGATTTATAACGAGTATTACAGAAGGTTGATAGAAGCCGAAATCGAGGGCAAACAGCTTTCAAATCAGAAGGCAAGAATAGAACTTGGGTATTAAAATACAAAAGGAGAAGCAACTGAGTTGCTTCTCCTTTTGTATTTTAAAGTGCGGTAACCTTTTTAAGATAGTCAAGAGTTTTAAATTTTTTCTCAAGCAAAACTTCTATACACCTTTCGCCGAGCGTAGTAAGATAGTCAAACGAGGACGCCGACATATTAAACGAAAAAACTTTTTTATCTTCTGAGAGAGATATGTATGCAATTGCTGCAAGAATACTGTCGTTGAGCTCGAGTGCGTCAGGCTGTGACTGCGCACATTTGCGACAGTAGACCGAACCGTTTTGCGGGCTTATGCAGCAAATTTCTGAACCGCATCCACAATTTTTGCACGAACTTATATCGGGGATAAGACCCGCTATGGTAAGTGTTCGAAACTCAAAAATTGCTTTGATTTTCTGAAGGTTTGCATCTTCTTTGCACAAAAGATAAAGACACCGAAGCAAAAGCTCTGTCTGGCGTGGTTCTGGCAAGCCTTCCTGTAATACGGTATTTGTTATGTCACAAAGATAAGAGGCGTATGCCATCTTGTCAAGAGAGTCTTTTAAAGCCGCAAAGGATGTCAGAAGAGTTCCTTCGTTGAGCTTGTAAAGAGAAGAGGATGAGCCCTTGAATAGGGTAAAACTGCTGTGGCTGAAAAGGCTTGTTGCGCTAAGCAAACCCGATTTGCCCTTGCGTGCATTGCTTGCGAGCACTGATATTTTGCCAAGTTCTTTGGTAGCTACCGTAAGAATTCGGGAAGTATCGCCATATTTAGTTTCTTTTGTTACTATGCCCTCGGCATTAACGATAGCCAATAGGTTCACCATCCCTGAGTTTAGAAGAAATATCAGGCTTATTACCAAAAGTAGAGTCGGACCTTTTAATTGCGTCCTTATATCGAAGATAAGAATATATACTGCCTGAGTTTGTAAAGTCCTGCCATAGTTTTTCTGTTTCTGATGTTGTATTGTTATCTTGCATATATTCAACCCTCCGTATCTTATAATTTGAAGTTATTATATGATACGGAGATTTTTATATACTGTGAATATTTGGTGGTTTAATCAATGTACATATAGCGCACATTATTCAAATCCTATATCAGTGATAAAATTGTCTCTGTTACGCCAGTCATCCTTGACGCGCACCCAAAGTTCGAGATACACCTTTTTGCCAAGGAATCTCTCAATGTCAGCTCTCGCGTGAGAACCAATCTGCTTAAGCTTTTCTCCGCCCTTACCGATGATAATTCCCTTGTGGCTTTGTCTCTCGCAATATATTGCGGCAAGAATTTCGTAGGTGCCACTGTTCTTTTCCTGCATCTTTTCTATCTCAACAGCAATTCCGTGAGGGATTTCCTTATTTAAAAGTCGCAGAGCCTTTTCTCTTATAAACTCAGATACAATCTGCCTCTCGGGCTGGTCGGTAATAATGTCGTCAGAGAAGAATTTTGGTCCTTTGGGCAAAAACTCTTTAAGTTTTTTAAAAAACTCATCAAGGTTGTGTCCTTTTTGTGCTGAAATGGGCACAATGTCGGAAAAATCATAAAGGTCTTTAAGTTTGTCAAGCACGGGTAAAAGTTGAAGCTTTGGAATCGTATCAATTTTATTTACTGCAAGAATAACGGGTACATCTGAAGTTTTAAGTCCGCGCAGAGCCTCTCTTTCAAGCTCAATCTCGCTGTCTTTTATGTTACAGTCTACAACATAAACAAGAGCATCGATGTCCTGCGTTGCGGTATAGATGTATTTTTCCATTCTCTTGCCAAGCTTGTTGTGAGGTTTGTGGATTCCCGGGGTGTCAATTAAAACAAGCTGATAATCCTCGCCGGATTTTACACCAAGAATTTTGGTTCTTGTTGTTTGTGGTTTTGACGATACAATGGCAACTTTCTCGCCGATAATGTGGTTAAGCAGTGTCGATTTGCCTGCGTTTGGCCTGCCTGTTATTGCAATAAATCCTGATTTCATAGTTTTTCTCCTGTTATCTTGTAAGACCTATTTCGTCTAAAATATCTCTCTGATAGCCGAACATTTCTTCCTCTTCTTCGGGTGTCATATGGTCGTAACCAAGGAGGTGGAGCATAGAATGTACGCAGAGAAACCCGACTTCTCGCTCAAAAGAGTGTCCATATTCTTCTGCCTGCTCATATGCGCGCTCAAGAGAAATCACGATGTCGCCAAGGCACAGTTCGTTCATCTCATTAAACTCGGCATAATCCTCTATAATTTCACCGTTTTCGTCATATTCAAACATAGGAAAAGACAAAACGTCTGTGGCTTTGTCGATGTTGCGGTGTATATTGTTAAGATCTTTGATGCCGTCGTTGTCGGTCAATACGACGCTAATTTCAACATCGTTGCGAAACTCCATGTATTTAAGGGAGGTAAGGGCGCACTTTTTAATTAAATCTTTGATATTTCTGTTTGCCTTATACTTATCCTGTTGATTTAAAAAACTAATTCTCATATTTCCTCTTTATCTGTTGTGATTTGTTTTTTTAACTTTTTCTCTCTCAAAGGTTTTGCGTTCATACGCTTTAACAATCTTTTGCACGAGTGGGTGTCTTACAACATCTCTCTCGTCAAGGTATACAAACTCAATCCCTTCGACATTTTTGAGAACAATCTCGGCATCGCGAAGCCCTGATTTTTTATCTTTTGGCAAATCTATCTGCGTAACATCGCCTGTGACAACGATGTGGGATGAAAAGCCCATTCTTGTGAGAAACATCTTCATTTGCTCGGCGGTGGTGTTCTGTGCCTCGTCAAGAATAATAAATGCATTGTCGAGTGTGCGGCCCCTCATATACGCAAGAGGTGCAACTTCTATAACTCCCCGCTCCAAATTCTTATGAAAACTCTCATACCCAAGCATCTCGCCAAGAGCATCAAAGAGAGGACGAAGGTAGGGGTCGACCTTCTCCTGCATATCTCCGGGCAAAAAGCCAAGGCTTTCGCCGGCTTCGATTGCGGGACGTGTCAGAATGATGCGGTCAACCTCTTTATTTTTAAAAGCGTTTACCGCTGCAGCGACTGCAAGATAGGTTTTGCCTGTGCCGGCAGGGCCTATACCAAAGACAATCGAGTTTTCTTTAATTGTCTTAAGATAGGTTTTCTGACCGAGCGTTTTTGCTTTTATTGGAACACCTCTTGAACTGATGCAAATGACATCCTTGCCAAGATCTTCGAGTTGTTCCTCGTTCCCAATTTCTATCTGTGACATAACATAGCGCACTTCTGTTTCTCCAATTTGTTCGCCTTTGCTTGCCATTGCAAGAAGCGCGTTAATAACGGATAATGCTTTGTCGGTGTTCTCTGGTTCGCCACCGATTTTAATGTTGGAACCTCGGTTTATTATAGCAACATCGAGCTCCTTTTCGATAAGACGCACATTCTCGTCAAAGCTGCCGAAGAGGTTTATGACAAGTTCGATTTTTTCTGCTTCTACATGTCTTTCCATATTATATTTCTACTCCTGATTTTATCTTGTTTGCATTTAATGCGTTTAACATAATATATTCTTTCCTATATTAAATATCATAATCCAACAAAATTGTTTTGTCAATCTTAAAATGTGCCAACAAATGCGCAAAAATCGTGAATTTTAAACATATTTTACCAAAATGTCATATAATGCGAAAAAAATTTTATTTTTTTTAAAAAATTATAAAAAAACACTTGCATTTTTCTTACAAATATATTAAAATAGTAACCAAGTGGAGCGAAGTGGGGCGAAATGTCCCAAAGTGGATTAGAAACAAAAAGATGACTATTGAATGGCACAGGGTGCATCTTTAAAGGAAGGGAGGCAGCGAAATGCTTGTCGGAAGATACGATCAGAACATTGATATCAAGGGCAGAGTGAATGTTCCGTCCAAATTCAGATCATCTCTTGGTGAGAATTTTGTTGCCGCCATTGGAGATGAAAAGTGTGTCTGCATCTACCCGATGGAAGAATGGAACGCCTTTATGGAACGCGTTAAGTCTGTTGATGTTGAGGACCGCGCGATGGTTATGAGGTACATTCAAAGGACATCCGCCGAGTGCGAGATGGATAGTCAGGGCAGAGTTGTTATCCCCTCCGCGATTCGTGAATACGCAGAGCTGACCAAGGAAATTGTTGTCGTTGGCGAGCATACGAAGGTAGAAATCTGGAGTCTTGACAACTGGAATGAATACGCAAACAAAGAATTCGACATGGATAAGATCACAGATATTATGAAGCACATCGGCATATAAGGGGCGTTGGGGACTATCCCTACACCACAAGTGGTTATTCTCCTTTTAGGCAAGGAAGACAATGAGGTGTGACATGGAATTTAATCATATATCAGTGCTCCTTGAGGAGAGTGTAAAGGAACTCCTTGTAAAGCCTGATGGAACATATGTTGACGGCACATTGGGGGGTGGCGGACATTCTTCGATGATATGCTCTGCTCTTTCGGAAAAAGGCAAGCTTGTCGGCATAGACAGAGATACTGTTGCGCTCTCTGCAGCAACAGATAGGCTGAAGGATTATAAATGCCAGAGAGAACTTGTGCACGACAATTTTTTTAACATAAAAGAGGTTTTGAAAAGCCTTGGGATTGATAAGGTTGATGGCGGAATACTTGATCTTGGTGTTTCATCACCTCAACTTGATATAGCAGAGAGAGGTTTTAGCTACAACATGTGTGCACCCCTTGATATGAGGATGGACCGCTCTGCAAGGCTTGATGCATACACGGTTGTAAATACATATGAAGAAAAAGCTCTTGCTGATATAATTTTTAAGTATGGCGAAGAAAAGTTTGCGAAAAAAATTGCAAAAGAAATTTGCAAGAGACGAGAAGAGAAACCGATAGAGACAACGACAGAACTTTCAGAAATTATTAAATCAGCCTTTCCTCCGGCGGCAAGATATTCGGACAAGCATCCTGCAAAGAGGACATTTCAGGCAATAAGAATAGAAGTTAACCGCGAGCTTGATGGACTTGAGGAAGCAATATATGATTTTGCTGATGTATTAAAGACGGGCGGTAGACTTGCGATAATAACTTTTCATTCTTTGGAAGACAGAATTGTCAAGAATGCGTTTTCCCGCCTTGCAAGTGGATGTGAGTGCCCGAAGGATTTTCCGGTTTGTGTGTGTGGTAAGGTGCCGAAGGTAAAAATAATTAACAAAAAGCCAATAGTAGCAACTGAGACAGAGCTTGATAAAAACTTCCGCGCCCATAGCGCGAAGCTAAGAGTTGTTGAAAAACTTTAATATAATAAGAACAATATATGAAGAAAGGGTGATAGGCTGTGCCGATATACACAAGTGACAGAGAGCGCACGTACGCATACGGTTCGCGTAATATGTACGATAGTCGTACATACGCTGGCAGACAACTGTATACAAACACAAGCACGGCTTATGAAATCCCAACGATATATCCTGAAAGGGTTAGAAGGCCGGAACAACAGTCGAAGGTGCAGCCTGTAGAGCGAAAAGGCACGGATATAGCAAAGAAAAGTCTTGCAAGAGTGTGCGGAATTGTACTTCTTCTGGTTGTGCTTTGCTGTACTGTTATATACAGATGCGCGGCAATACTTGAGAGCAACCAAAAGATTAAGGAACTTGAAAAACAGTGTGAATCTATCGTATCTGCAAATCAGATAATGCAAGGCAAAATTGATAGATATCTTGAGATGGGAGAAGTTGAGAAGATAGCAAGAGAAGAACTTGGGATGATGAAACCCGAATCGTATCAGATTTTTTACATAGACATGGATATGCTCGACGCGGGCAGCATAAGTGGAGTGCCATCGCATTCAGCTGGTGGAGCATTGACTGGAGTTCCTGGTACATTGGTAAATGCCTTCAGGGTTTTAAAATAGAAACATATTGAATATATTATACAGAGATATTCGCTG
Organism: Clostridia bacterium; assembly: GCA_045614945.1. Taxonomy (GTDB): domain Bacteria; phylum Bacillota; class Clostridia; order Monoglobales; family Monoglobaceae; genus UMGS1820. The sequence continues at coordinate 11,664 of JAZLDW010000057.1, forward strand.
TGTATAACAAATTGCCGTTCGACCTCGCTTTTTCGGGCGGCATATTTGAATTCAGGGGGAATAGCAAAGAGTAAAGGAGTGGTCGGCCGTGGAAGATAACAGAAGGAAGAGAATAGACGAATTTTTTGGTGGCAGCAGACCGATTCAAAGAAAAAGAATAGTAGTGATAACTATCGCCGCTGTTGTTATGTTTGCGGCGCTTATATGCAGAACGGCGTGGCACCAGATAGTCAGAGGAGAGTTTTTGTCAAGGGCGGCGCTTGAACAGCAAACGAGTGATAACACCGTCAGCGCAAAAAGAGGAAAGATATACGACCGCAATTACAAAGTGCTTGCAAGTAATATGACGGTTGAGACAATAAGCATAACACCTGAGAATGTGCGCAAATCTATTGAGTCAAGCAAGATGTCCGTAGAGAGAGTAGCGGAGGATATAGCAGAGATTTTAGGGCTTGAGAGCGATTCTGTTGCAGAAAAAATCAACAGAAAAAGCGGCTTTGAGTATATAAAAAAGAAGGTAGAGAAAGAGGAGGCCGACGAGCTTCGTGAATATATAGAAGAATACAAAGTTGGTGGAATAAGTTTTGTTGAGGATGTAAAAAGATACTATCCTTATAACAATCTAGCCTCTCACATAATTGGATTTGTGGGAGAAGATAATCAGGGACTTGAGGGTATAGAGAGCATCTATGATGACACGCTGAGTGGTGTTCCTGGTAGAGTCGTAAGTACGCGTGATACAGCGGGTATAGAATCAGGTACGAGCTATGAAAGTTATATCGAGGCGCAAGACGGCAATAGCGTAGTGTTGACAATTGATGAGGTAATACAAAGCTATGTAGAAAAGCATCTTGAAAACGCGAGGATATCAAGCCACCTTGAAGAAGGAGCGGCGGCGATAGTTATGGATGTAAACACGGGCGAGGTCCTGGCCATGGCAACAAAGCCGGACTACGACCTTAATGCTCCGTTTGAAATAACTGAGCCAATAGTAAATAAGTACCCAAATATCAAGGAAGAGTTGAAAGAACTTGAGGGAACGGATTATATAGAAAGATTTAATGAGGTAATTCAGGTTGTTCGTCGTAACAAAGCGGTAGTAGACTCGTACGAACCTGGTTCTACATTTAAAGCGGTTGTTGCAGCGATGGCAATAGAAACAGGGGCGTGTAGCATTCAGGATGTGTTTAATTGTGGAGGTTCTATAAAGGTGCTGACTGAGACGATTCATTGTGCCCATCGAGAGGGGCATGGGTCGCAGACCTTTGCTCAGGCGGTACAAAATTCGTGCAACCCTGCGTTTATAAATATTGGACAAAAAATTGGAAGAAGCAACTTTTTAAAGGGAGCGCGTGCATTTGGCTTTTTTGAAGAAACCGGAATAGAGTTTCCGGGTGAGACAGCGGGTGTTGGCTTTACAGAGAACAGCTTTACAGAAATTGACCTTGCTACAACCTCTTTTGGTCAGTCAATTACGGTTACACCTCTTCAAATGATTACGGCGGTAAGTGCGGTTGCCAACGGCGGTATTCTATACAGACCTCATCTGATAAAAGAGGTGGTAAATTCTAATAACATTGTAATAGAAAATCGTAAACCTGAGGTGATAAGACAGGTTATATCAAGAGAAACAAGCGATGTTATGTGCTCGATGCTTGAGTCTGTTGTATCAAACGGCGGCGGTAGAAATGCATATCTTGCGGGCTATAGAATAGCGGGTAAGACAGGTACCTCCGAGAAACTTCCGAGAGGAAACGGAAAATATATAGCATCATTTATCGCGTTTGCACCTGCGGATGATCCTCGGATTGCGTGTCTCGTAATCATGGATCAGCCCGAGATTGGTATGCCATACTACGGTGGTACAATTGCCGCGCCGGTTGTAAAAAACATACTTGAAGAAAGCCTTATATATCTTGGGGTAGAACCTCAGTACAGTGAAGATGAAAAAAAATATGCAGAGGTGGATGTTCCTGATGTCGCGGGAAAAACTGCCTACGAGGCAGAACTGGCGCTGCGTGAAGCGGGATTTTATGTAAGAATAAAAGGAAGTGGCGGCAAAGTTACAGATCAGATACCGAAGGCACACACTAAGCTTGCGACAGGTTCTACTGTTGTTATGTACATGGATGGCGTAGCGGCAGATAGAAGTGTTACGGTTCCGAAAGTGCTTGGTATGGGAGCTGCGGAAGCGTCTTCCACTCTGGTAAGTTATGGACTTAATGCACGCATAAAGGGTGTTTCGGGCGCAGGTATGGCTGTGTGTTCATCACAGTCGCCGGAGGCGGGCACAATAGTTGAACCGGGCACAGTGGTAACCATTGATTTTAGGTATTCGGGTCTGGGCGACTAATTCTTTGCACAAAACCTGAAAGGGGTGGAATATATGAAACTGACAGAACTTTTAAATGGCGTAGAAATAAAGAAAATAATAGGAAGTGAACACCTGAATATCACAGGAATTACTTTTAGTTCTCTTGAGGTAAAACCGGGCAACATATTTGTGTGTATAAGCGGGTTAAAAACGGACGGACACAAGTATGCGGCAGATGCCATATCAAAAGGTGCAATTGCAGTTATGGCCGAGAGAGATTTAAGTGAGTTGGGTGTAACTTGTGTGCTTTGTGATAATACAAGACTTGCAATGGCAGAGGCGGCTGCAAACTTCTACGGACACCCCGAAAAAAAGTTCAAGCTTATCGGCGTCACGGGTACAAATGGCAAAACAACAACCACATATATAGTAAAATCTGTGTTGGAATCACTTGGAAAAAAGGTAGGACTTATTGGTACAAACCAAAATATGATAGGGACAGAAGTAATCCCGTCAAGGCATACCACGCCTGACTCTCTTGAACTTATGCAGTTGTTCTCGCAGATGGCGCAAAAAGGCGCAGAGTATGTCGTAATGGAGGTTTCGTCGCACTCTCTTGCGCTTGACAGGGTAACAGCCTGCACATTTGATGTTGGGGCATTTACCAACATAACGCAGGACCACCTTGATTTCCATGAAACTATGGAAAAGTATCTTGAGGCAAAAGGGATACTTTACACAATATCAAACAATGGCGTGGTAAATGCTGATGATGATGGCGCAGATTACCTTATAAGGAATTCAAAGTGTGATAAAATGCTGACATATGGCATAGATAAAGAGAGCGATCTGCGTGCATTGAATGTGTCATTGTCTGAAAGAGGCGTTGCATTTGATGTAGCATACAGGGGAAAAAACTATCCGGTAGCGCTTGGAATCCCTGGTCGCTTCTCGGTTTATAATGCGCTTACTGCACTTGGATGTCTTGTCTCGGTAGGGATTGAGATAGAGGCTGCTGTTGAGGGTTTAAAGAGTGCGAGAGGAGTAAAGGGCAGAGTTGAGGTAGTTGAGACAGGAAGAGATTTTAGTGTAATTATCGATTATGCACATACTCCTGACGGACTTTATAATGTGCTAAGAACAGTGCGTGATTTTTGCAAAGGAAGAATCATAACAGTATTTGGCTGCGGTGGAGACAGAGATGCAACAAAGCGCCCTAAAATGGGTAATATTGCAGCGAAGCTTTCTGATTATTGCGTTGTAACAAGTGACAATCCAAGAACAGAGGACCCTGAACAGATTGTAAGTCAGGTTGTAGAAGGAGTAATCGAAGGCGGAGGGGAATACTCGGTCGTGGTTAACAGGTTTGAGGCAATTGAGTTTGCGCTTGACCTTGCAAGAAAGGACGACATAGTTCTCCTTGCTGGTAAGGGGCACGAGACATATCAAATTCTCTCGGACAGAACCATTGATTTTGATGAGAGAGAAATAGTATGTAAGCTTCTGGGAGTGGAAAACAGATAGCATTTAGGTAGTCTATAGGGAAAGGGCTGCAGATTTATGGAAAGTATATTTACAGTAAGAGATGCCGCTGAGGCAGTTTCCGGAGAAATGCAAAACTGTCGCGGCATAGAAGATGCCTTTTTTACATCGGTTTCGACAGACACAAGAACGATTGATAAAGGAGCTTTGTTTATTGCGCTCAAGGGTGAAAATTTTGACGGGCACGGATATGTGCCTGTGGCAGACGAAAAGGGGGCAATATGCTCAATTGTTGAAAAAGGTGCGAAAATCGCAGGAGAGTTACCTGTAATTTTGGTAGAGAACACATCTGCAGCGCTTCTTCAACTTGCGGGTGCGTACCGTAGAAGGTTTAATACACCTGTTGTTGCGGTGACAGGTAGTGTTGGCAAGACATCCACAAGAGGTATGATTACAAGTGTTCTATCCCAGAAATATAAGGTGCTTTCAACCGAAGGAAATCTTAATAATGAAATCGGAGTTCCGCATACACTATTTAGGATGTCAAAGGGACATGAGATAGCGGTAATCGAGATGGGTATGAACCACTTTGGTGAACTGTCAAGAATTACCGAGGCGGCGCAGCCAAACACAGCGATTATTACCAATGTAGGCGAGGCGCACATAGAAAACCTTGGCAGTCGCGAGGGAATATTAAAAGCAAAACTTGAAATTTTAGAGGGACTGAGAAGTGACGGGACAGCTATACTAAATGGCGACAATGATATGCTCTATAGCATAAGAGGTACACTTGACTTTGAGACGCTGTATTGTGGGATGGATAACATAAGCTGCGATTTAAGGGCGGAAAATGTAAAGACGCACTCTCAAAGCAGTGAGTTTACCTTCAGGGCAGATGGCAAAGAATATGCCGCCACAATAAATGTGCCGGGTGCACACCATATTTATAATGCGCTTATATCTATTCTTGTTGGTCTTAAGTATGATGTGCCAATAAATGATATAATCAGAGGAATAAGCGAGTTTGTTCCTGTCGGACTACGACAGGCGGCGGTAAAAATCGGCGACTATACAGTTATAAAGGACTGTTATAATGCGAATCCGACATCTATGAAATCAGGGCTTGAGGTTTTATCGCTCAGAGAGGATGATGGCAGAAAGGTGGCGTGTCTTGGAGATATGCTTGAACTTGGTATGATTTCTGAAAAAGCACATCTCTCTGTTGGTAAATGTATACCTGAATACAAGGTTGATTGCCTGATAACCGTAGGAGAGCGCGCAAAGCTGATTGCACGCGGTGCAATTGATGCGGGTATGGATGAGGGATGCGTGTACTCGTTTGAAAACAACGAGCAACTTTGCAGAAATATCTTTAAAGTATTAAGGCGTGGCGATATAATTCTTTTGAAGGCGTCACGCAGTATGCATCTTGAAGAAATAGCAGAATATCTTGAGAAAAATGTATAGCAGACAGGAGAGGTAGATTATGTACCAGCTAATTACCGGCGCGTTTGGTGCCTTTATATTATCGGCAGTTTTCGGTAAACTTCTTATTCCGGTTTTAAGACGCCTTAAATTTGGTCAGGAAATTCGCGAGGAGGGACCAAAATGGCATGCAAAAAAGACAGGTACACCCACCATGGGTGGACTAATTTTTATTGCATCTGTCGTGATAATGTGTGCAATATGCTATACGATTGGTGTTGTCTCCGGGGTTGATGTGCCTGCAGGCGCAGAAATTACGATGCTTATTGTGATTTCGGTTGTATATGGAATAATCGGTTTTATAGATGATTATATAAAAGTAATATTAAAGCGCAATCTTGGGCTTACTGCGAAGCAAAAGTTTCTGCTTCAGCTGATTTGCGCAATTGGGTTTGTGTGCTGGGCGGTTTACGGTCAGAATATAAGCACGGCATTGAGGGTTCCTTTTACCCAGTTGGAATTTAACCTTGGATTTTTCTATATTCCATTTGCTGTGCTTGTAATTCTTGCAACTGTCAATAGTGTAAACCTGACTGACGGGCTTGACGGACTTGCTACATGCATAACAGAGGTTGTTGCAATATTTTTTATGCTGTTTGCAGAGCTTGGAAGCTTTCCAAATCAGGTGGTTGCGTTGTTTGCGTCAATTCTGGCAGGCGCTCTTCTTGGGTTCTTGCTATATAACAAGTATCCGGCAAGGGTGTTTATGGGTGATACAGGTTCACTTTTTCTTGGCGGAGCGGTTTGCGGCATGGCAATACTTTTAGAACAGCCTCTTGCTCTTTTGATAGTAGGACTTGTATATGTTATAGAATCTCTGTCTGTTATTTTGCAGGTAATATCCTTTAAAACGACAGGCAAAAGAATATTTAAGATGAGCCCCATCCATCATCATTTTGAGATGTGTGGATGGAGTGAGAAAAAAGTTGTTGCGGTATTTTCATCTGTGACGGCTGTGCTTTGCGCACTTATGTACTACTTTGGATAGGAGCGTCGGTATGGATAACAGACGGACAAATCATAACAACAGAATAAGCGGTAGTAGCCCACGACGAACAGCGAATAAAAGAAAAAGAAAGGTCAGTGGCGGTGTGGCGGCATTCTCTGAATGGTTCAGACCTGTTTCGGGTACGCCTGATTATATGTTTTTGGCGGTTGTTTTGCTGCTTTTGACCTACGGACTTATAATGCTTTACAGTGCCGGCAGCGCAAGAGCGTTTTCAAACTTTGGCAGCAGCTCTTATTATATAGTAAGCCAGATGCGTGGCGTTATTATGGGTGCTGTTGGCATGTTTGCTGCATCCAAATTTGATTATCATAGACTTGGTGGTAAAATAGCCGGTCTATTCTATATGGGTGTTGTGGTATTGCTTGTGCTTGTGGTAGCAGGACTGGGCACAACTGTAAACGGAGCAACCCGTTGGATTTTTGGCTTTCAGCCGTCAGAGGTTGCAAAGATTGCTTTAATAGTTATATTCTCATATAATTTGTCTCAACCATCGGGACAGAGAGAGCTGAAGAACTTTAAACAGGGTTTTTTGCCATACCTGATTATGCTTGGCATATATGATTTCCTATTGATACTTCAGCCGCATTTTTCATGTATAGTTCTTATCTCAATTACGGCGATGGTACTTCTTTTTGTAGCAGGTGCACCGCTTAGATTCTTTTTTGCAATAGGAATCCTTGGTGTCTTAGCGGCAGGCGGACTCATTATAGCAGAACCTTATAGAATGGCAAGAATTGTATCGTTTCTTGATCCGTTTGCAGATGCCCAGGGCAGCGGTTGGCAGATAGTTCAGTCGCTTTATGCTATCGGTTCGGGCGGAATTTTTGGTGTAGGACTTGGTATGAGTAGACAAAAGTATCTTTCCCTGCCGGAACCGCACAATGACTTTATTTTTTCGGTTCTGTGCGAGGAGCTTGGCCTCATTGGCGCAATTTTGCTTATTGGATTATTTATACTTCTTGTGGTTCGAGGCATTAAAATTGCTGCCAAGGCGCCCGACCTTTTTGGCACACTGCTTGTGACGGGAATCGTTGGAATTGTTGCGCTTCAAGCGCTTATAAATATTGCCGTTGTTACGGCATCTATACCGGTTACGGGCATGCCGCTTCCGTTTTTTAGCTATGGAGGAACAGCGCTTGCGATAACCATGACAGAAATGGGTATAGTGCTTAATGTGTCGCGACAGGCTAAACAGCCGATTTAGGAGGGAATGTTTTGAGAGTTCTATTTGCAGGCGGAGGGACGGCGGGTCATATAAATCCTGCACTTGCTATTGCCAACCATTTAATTGAAAGAGACGGCAAAACAGAGGTAAGGTTTGTCGGTGCAAGACAAGGCCTTGAAGTAAGTCTTGTTCCTCACAGCGGATTTTGTCTTGATACCATAAAGGTTCACGGTTTTGAGAGAAAGCTCAGTTTTGGAACAATAAAGACCATGGCTGAAATTCCTATTGCAATTATGGCATCAAAAAAAATAATAAAGAAGTTTAAACCTGATGTGGTTGTTGGAACAGGTGGCTATGTATGCGGACCTGTGTTGTATGCAGCTGCAAAAATGAAGATACCTACATTTATCCACGAATCAAACGCATTTCCGGGGATAACAACTAGAATTCTATCGGGAGTTGTTGACACAGTTGCGCTTGGTATGGAGTCGGCAAAAAGATATATTCCAAAGGCAAAAAATATAGTGATTACCGGAAACCCAATACGGCAGACTATTTTGTCTGTCGACAGTTTTGAAGCAAGAAGAAAGCTTGGGCTTGACGAAAGACCATTTATACTCTTCTTTGGTGGAAGTCTCGGCGCGCGAGATTTTAATGTAACCGTTACCGACTGGATTGCAAAGATGGCAGAGAGTGGCAAATACCAAATTCTGATGGGAACCGGCAAAAACAATCAGTATGACACAGTAATTACTAGCCTTAGAGAAAAAGGTGTTGACATCAGAAAGTATCCCCATATAAAAATATGTGAATATATATACGATATGGATATAGCCATGAACGCAGCAGATCTTGTGGTTTCAAGAGCGGGGGCAAGTACCCTTGCCGAGCTTACTGCCATTGGCAAGCCGGCGATTCTTGTGCCGTCACCTTATGTAAGCGATAATCATCAGGAGCATAACGCAAGAGCTATAGAAAACGGTGGTGGGGCAGTGGTTATAACAGAGAAAGATTTTGATGCGAAATCACTCTCGGACGCAGTTGATGAGATTGTAAATAATGCAAAAAAACTTGCCCAGATGAAGAACTCGTCAGCAATAATGGGAGAGCCAAAAGCTGCAGATATAATCTGTGATGAAATTATAAAAATAATTTAGGCCATCAATATCGCACACAATCTGAAAACCTACATATATCAATAATATGATAATATGAAAGGTTGGGAGGACTGTGGGTGAGTTTGTAATAAACGGAGGCAACCGTTTAGTTGGTGAGATAAATATACAGGGGAGCAAAAATTCGGTGCTTCCGATTATGGCTGCGACGCTGCTTACCGATGATGAATGTGTGATTAACAACTGCCCTGATATATCAGATGTAAAGGCGGCAACAGAAATTATGGCAGACCTTGGTGCACGAGTAAGTAAAAGAGGGAACTCTATTGCGGTGTGCGGTGCCGGGGCAGAAGGCAGCATAATTCAGAAAAGTCTGATGGAGAAGATGCGCTCGTCTGTTATGTTTATGGGCGCAATTCTTGCAAAGCGGGGAGAAATTCTTCTTTGTCGTCCGGGTGGTTGTAAAATTGGGTCAAGACCTATTGATATACATATAAATTCTTTGAAAAGCCTTGGAGCAGAAATAGAAGAACTTGGAGACTGCATACACTGCAGACTACAGAAGGTGCGTCCGGGAGATGTAACATTGATATATCCAAGTGTTGGCGCCACAGAGAACATAATGCTGATGTGCGCCGCATCAGGGCAAAGAGTGAGAATACATAACCCTGCCCGAGAGCCAGAAATTATTGATTTACAAAACTTTTTAAATTGTATGGGGGCAAAAATAACAGGGGCCGGAAGCGATACAATAGAAATCATGCCGGAAAAAGGGCTTTGCGGATGTGAGTATAGCATAATGCCTGACAGAATTGTCGCGGCAACATATGCGATATCCGTTGCGGCGTGTGGCGGAAATGTAATAATTCAAGGCGCAGAAGAAAGATATATGAGGCTTGTAACAGAGGTGCTAAGGGTCTGTGGCTGCGATGTTAAATGCGGAAAGGATTTTATAAGGATAAAATCGGACGGCAGACTAAAAGCTGTAAGAGAGATAAAAACGCTGCCTTATCCGGGTTTTCCGACCGATGTACAGCCGATACTTTGTGCAGCTCTTGCTACTGCAGACGGAACTTCGGCAATATGCGAGGGAATTTTTGAAAACAGATTTGGATATGTAAAAGAACTTACTAAAATGGGTGCTTGTATAGAAATAGAAAATTGTTGTGCCAGAATAAAAGGAGTAGCTCGGTTGCGTGGAGCGGAGGTTGCGGCAGGTGATTTGCGCGGTGGAGCGGCACTTGTAAGTGCGGGTCTTTGCGCAAATGGTGTGACAACCGTCTCTGGTGTTGAGTTTATAGACAGAGGATACGAAAAAATTCAAGAGAACCTCAGGAGTCTTGGTGCAGAGATATATAGGATATAGGAAAGCCAAAAAAGGAGAAAAGTTATGACAGAGCGCAGGAAAAAAGTGCGTCGAAGACGCAGAGAGAGGATGCCCTCATCCTTGAGAGTGGGTATTTTAATAACGGTACTTTTTTTTGTCGTTGTTGCAGCAGGCGTACTTATGGTGCCTGCTCTTAATGTGAGTGAAATATACTGCGAAGGATGCATAAACACAAATCAGACCGACATAATTATGGCGTCGCGGCTGCAGACAGATAGCAACATTCTTCTCGCAAAAGTGGGCAGGGCTGAAAGGGAGATAAAAAAAATACCAATTATAGAGGATGTGACTGTCAGGAGGGTTTTCCCCGACAAGTTGTGCATTACAATCAGCGAACGCACACCTGCCGCCTACATAATGAAAGGCGGCGAGTGTGTTGCGATAGATACAGAGGGCTTTGTTCTTGAGATAATCAGCGATTCAAGAGCTGGTGAAATTTCAAAAAACAATACTCCTGTTATGCATCCTGATATAGATGAGGGCAAGGAAGACTTTGGTGATGCAGAGGAAGTTGTAACAGACCAAACAGCGAACGAAGAAGACAAGGAAGAACCTCAAAATATGAAAATGATATATTCTATCCCATTGATAGATGGGATAGAGATTGACGGCACAAAAGAAGGAAGAGAGATAAAGGCTGTCGATAAGGACAAACTTGAAAAGCTTATTAAAGTCTGCAACGCGCTTAACGATGCCGGACTTTTAAATCGTGCAACATATATAGATATGAATAATATTACAGATGTTATTCTTTTCATTGAAAACCGTTTGGAGGTTCAGATTGGTGCTACAGATAATATAGAATACAGAATGAAGTTTCTTGCTGAAGTAATCAACACAAAGATATCAGCGTTTGAAAAAGCGGTAATGGATTACAGAGGTGACGATATATATGTAAGGTCGCCGGAAGATGGCAAGGCGCGCACGATCATGGAGGAAAGCGACAGCGAGGAAGATGCCGAGGAAGAGGAAACAGAAACGGAGTAAAAGGTTGAAGGCGCTGCGGTAACACAAATGTAACATTATTATAAAAATTTTGAAAAAGTGTCTTTACAAATAAAAAATATATGGTATAATATATTGTAGTATAATTTGATGACTCGGATAATATCAAATGAATCAGATGAAATTATATGAGGTTTCTTTTGCGGACAAGCCGTGGAGACTTTATATATTATAGTTAGGAGGATAAAACAGTGTTCCAGTTTGATACAGAAAACACTAACCCTGCACAGATTAAAGTTATTGGTGTAGGTGGCGGCGGTAATGACGCCGTTAACAGAATGATTGAGGCTGATGTAAAATGCGTTGAGTTTATCGCAGTAAATACAGACAAGCAGGACCTTACTCTCTCTGCTGCATCACAGAAGATACAGATAGGTGAGAAAATTACAAAGGGTCTTGGCGCAGGTGCACAACCTGAAATCGGTAAGAAGGCGGCAGAAGAAAGCCGCGACGAGATTGCTCAGGCTATAAAGGGTGCTGATATGGTGTTTGTTACCGCTGGTATGGGTGGCGGTACAGGTACAGGTGCAGCTCCTATCGTTGCAGAAGTTGCAAAAGAAATGGGCGTTTTGACCGTTGGTATCGTTACAAAGCCTTTCTGGTTTGAAGGTAAAGTTCGTCAGCAGAACAGTGACGAGGGTATCAAAAACCTTATGGGTGCAGTTGATACATTGGTTGTTATCCCTAACGATAAGCTTTTAGAGGTTGCAGAGAATAGAACTCCTCTTATGGAATCTTTCCGCATGGCGGATGATATATTAAGACAGGGCGTTCAGGGTATTTCTGACTTGATTTCCCGTCCCGGTCTTATCAGTCTTGACTTTGCAGACATCAAGACAATCATGAAGGACACAGGCTTTGCACACATGGGTATCGGCCGTGCAACAGGCGAGACTCGTGCAGAAGAAGCAGCAAAGAAGGCTATACATAGTCCTCTTCTTGAAACCACAATCGAGGGTGCAAAGGGTGTTATTCTTAATGTTACCGGTGGCGCAGACCTTGGTATCTTAGAGGTTAAGACCGCTGCAGAACTCGTTGAAGAAGC
>JAZLDW010000058.1:0-11301 GCA_045614945.1 Clostridia bacterium
CTTGACCTTCGTCGTTATGGCGGTACAAAGCACGCGGGTTATGGTCTTGGCTTTGAGAGAGCGGTTATGTACCTGACGGGCATGGGTAACATTCGCGATGTGCTTCCATATCCAAGAACGGTGAACAACTTGGTGTAGGGGTGATAATATGCAAATACTTGGGATTGATTTATGGCGGATAATTGTCTGCGCTACGCTGATTTTTCTTGTTGTAAAGAGGGCGAATATTGTTGCGGGTTTTGCAAAAGTAAACTATGCAAAGGGAGACTATGAAAAGGCGTTGAAAATCTTTAAGGTTGCATCTGTGGTAGGAAATCTTAGTGTTCCCAACAAGACCATTTATGCGTATATTCAGCTTCGCAGCGGCCTTTTAGAAGAGGCGCAGACCACAATAAGAGGAACGCTGCCTTATACAAAACAAAGAAGTGCAGAAAGATATCAGCTTAAAAATCTTCTTGCGCTGACCTTGTGGAAACAGGGAAACCTAAGTGACGCCATAGAAGAGATGGAAGAAATCGTCGCTGACAACTATAAGCCAACTCAGATTTATCAAAACCTTGGTATTTATTATAATCTAAGTGGAGATGTGGAAAAGGCAATTAGCTTTAATCAAGAAGCGTATGAATACAACAGCGATGACTATATTATATGTGACAACCTTGCAGATGCGTACGCCAGAAGCGGCAATTATGAAAAGTCTTCAGAGATTTATGCAGACTTGGTAAGTCGCGATCCCGAACCGCAGTTTCCTGAAGCATATTATGGTTATGGAAATGTTTTGATTGCTCTTGGTGAAAGAGAAAAGGGAATAGAAATGATAGAAAAATCCCTGACAAAGCCTTTCTCATATTTGAGTATCAGACCGAAAGAAGAAATAGAGGCAATGCTTAGAGAGTATAAATAAAAAAACCGTTTGCGGCTAGCCGCAAACGGTTTTTTATTGCCTAAATTATTTTCCTAGGTAACTAAAGTGCATATAATCTCGCGTTCCGTTTATCCATGCATTTCCACCCCAGAGCCATCCATACTTTGCGAAGGTTTGAACAACAGTACCTTCTGATGGGAAGGAGTAGATCGATGAGGATGGATCGTAAAAACTGCCGATTGTTGTACCGCTTTTGTATACACAGTAGTTTTCGTTGTAGTTAAGGTCAATAGCTGTTCCGTAATTGTGGTCAGAGTATACGCCGCTTGACATTGCGCTTCTCCACGCGTACGCCGTCGCGTTTTTGATAGGAGGCTTGTCGTCGGAGTTAAATATCTCATCAAAAATAGCGATTACATCATTTTTAAGGGTTTTGTGAATCTTGAAAGTAAGAGTAGAGGCGTATTTTTCGTTGTTGGAATTGAGCATCCACACATTGACGGTAACCTCAGTCATGTTGGGGTCTGCTTGTTGTTGTGAGGTGTAATTTTCGCCATTGGGAAAAATTCTTGCCGCTTTTTCTGCTGCCTCGCCCGAGGCGAGAGTCTCTGTGTAGGTTTTAAGTCTGTAGAGACCGTCTGTGCCAGGAATCTGAAGGGGAGTTCCGCTTGGTGCGGTATCGGTGGCGCTGGACCAAGAACCGCCATTTGATGCTTCGTTAGGATTGTCGGCGTATCTTAATGCTACGGTTGCGCCTGTCGGGAGCGTAATTGTTTTTACAAGAGTGTATATTGTTGTGCCGTTTGCGTCCTTTGTCTCTGTAAGTTTGGTGTTTATTTGTCCGTCAAGATTTTTGCCGTATAAAACATAGCAGCGGTATGCTATTATGGCGGCTTCCTCACGGGTTACCGCATCCTTGGGACGGAACAATCCTGTGCCACCATCGCCTGCCATCAGGTGATTGTCAAGCATAAACGCAACATGATTTTTTGCCCAGTAAGCGATATCGTCGGCGTCTGCAACGCCCTCGAACACGTTGTCTGACGGAAAGTAGGGGCCGAGAACCCCTGCAGAATCTAAAAGACTTGTAAAAATTTTGCACATTTCCTGTCTTGTAAGCGTGTTCTGTGGAAAGAAGTGACCTTCTCCATCGCCACTGACAATGCCTGCATAGTAAGCCATGTTGGGAAAAGCGTCTGCGGTGTCAGTAAATGGCTTTTTTGAGTGTGTAGACACATTTTCAGCGGTCAATGTTGCATAAAGATTTACTGCAACATTGACAAAGTCGCTTCTTGAAATATTCTGTTGGAAGGGTTTGTCTGCAAACTGCTCTGATATAATGCTGAGTCTGGTACAACCCTCGACTGCGTCTGCTGCCCAATGGCTTGGGTCATATGCAAATGACGAGGTCGGCGTAAAAATAAGAAGTGCCGTTATAAGGCATAAAATTCGTTTTAAGTTTTTTCTCATAAACTCACCTCAAATAATTATTTGTTCGAGAAATTATTTTCATTTTATCACAAAATCTAAAAAAATTCAACTCTATCTCAATAATGTTTACAAATTGTAAATAAACTGACTGCTTATTGTTATTATTTGACGATTGTTTTCGATTATATTCACAAGATAATGTTTGTGGCATATAAAGTAGGTATAGGTAAAAGTTTAGTTGGGAGGAGAGATATAGTTGCCAGAGAATGTTGTTGTAATTGATGAGGGTGTGCAAGAGTATAATAAAACGCTGTCGGGGAGCCGTTTTGACAAGACATCTTTTGAGGAGGAAATGGATGGAAGGGGAAGGTTGATTGTTCAGGCGACCACGGCGGGCGGGGCGCTGCCTGTTCAGGGGGCAATAGTTACAGTGACAAAAACAGACGGAGAGATGATAGAAAAACAAACTACAGACAAAAGTGGCAGAACTCAAGGGGTTTATCTGCCTGCGCCGTCATATATATATTCGCAATCACCAGGAGATTTGAGACCCTATAGCACTTACAATGTAAGGGTAGAGGCGACGGGGTTTTTTACGCAGAATCTTTTAAATGTAGCTGTTTTTGACGGTGTTGAGTCTATTCAGCCTGTTGCTCTTGAGCCTGTCGGAGAGGATCAGTTAGAGGACAACAGAATATAGTGGAGTAAAAAGTTTACGCCGACACAATTGGCAGACAGGAGGGTATTATGCCGATTTTTACTGTACCTGAAAACATAGTCGTTCATCTGGGTGCGCCTGATGATACTGGTGCGCCGAATGTAACGGTGCCATTTACTGAGTACATAAAGAATGTAGCTTCAAGCGAAATTTATCCAACATGGCCCGATAATGCAATTCGGGCAAATATGCTTGCACAGATAAGTTTTGTGCTTAATAGAATTTTTACTGAGTATTATCCGTCTAGGGGATATAACTTTGATATTACAAACTCTACGCAGTTTGACCAATCTTATGTAAACGGAAGAGATATTTTTGAAAATATAAGTCAGATAGCGGATGAATTATTTAACGATTATGTAACGCGACCGGGTGACCTGACGCCTCTTTTTGCGAGATATTGTGACGGAAGAAACTCGTCTTGCCCGGGTGGACTTTCTCAATGGGGAAGTGTCTCTTTGGCAGAGGATGGGTTTTCGCCCTATCGGATTTTATCATCATATTATGGCGACATACAGATTGTGGAAGATGCACCTGTTGCTGAGGTTTCCCAGAGTTATCCAGGAGAGCCTTTGCGCCTTGGCTCTGTGGGAGATGCGGTAAAGAGGATTCAGATTTCGCTTAATCATATAGGAAAGAACTATCCTGCAATTCCTAAAATAGCATATCCAGATGGAATTTTTGATGTCATAACCGAAGATGCGGTTAAGGAGTTTCAGAGAATTTTTAATCTTACCGTCGATGGAGTTGTAGGAAAGGCAACATGGTATAAAATAGTTTTTATATTCAATAGCGTGAGAAGGCTTTCAGAGCTTGATGCCGACAGGCTGTCTATCGGCACTGTCAATAGTCAGTTCAAAGACAGTCTGGGTGAGGGTGATAGTGGACGCGAGGTTCAGGTTCTTCAATATTATCTTAATTTTATCTCTGAATTTAACAATTTTATTCCTGCTGTAGATATGGATGGAGTTTTTGGACAGGCGACCGCAGCGTCGGTCAGGGCGTTTCAGCAGTCTGTGGGATTGCCGGAAACGGGGGTTGTTGATGAGACGACATGGAACTCGATATTTTCGTCGTACACATCCAAATACAACTCTTTGCCTGAGGAGTTCAGGGCAGGAGCGGGCGCGCCATATCCCGGCACAATTCTCTCGCTTGGGTCAAACGGAGAGTCGGTCCGTATTTTGCAGCAATTTCTGGCGTTGATTTCCAGAACATATACCGAGATACCAACTGTTGAGGTAACCGGTTATTTCGGGCCGGAGACACAAGAGGCGGTTTTAGAATACGAAAAACTCTTTGGCTTGCCGCAAAGAGGTTTTGTAAATGCGCTTGTGTGGGATAGCATAGCAGAGCAATACTCTATCTTGTCTCAAAGCGAAGAAAAATCCTTTGGTCAATTTCCGGGATACAACCTATCAGAGAGTCAGGCAAGTCAATAGGCGTGCAAGGAGGAAGAAAATGACAACATCTATATATGATAACGAGCAAAATGTTTTTGAGTTGCAGACGGCGCTCAGGTTTTTGAGGCAGACGCTAAAAACAATGCCGCTGATTAATCCTGATGGAGTATTTGGACCGGAGACAACGAGTGCGGTGATTGCCGCCCAGGATTTTTATGGTTTACCAAGAACGGGCATTGTGGATTTTGAAACATGGCGATTGATATTTGAAAATTATTCAGAGTAAAAAAGAATTGGATAGAAAGGCAGAATTTGAGCTTAAAATATTCTGAAAAAATAAAAATTTTTAGATTTTAAATATTATTGTAAACCAATTGTAACATAAAAGAGGGTCGTTTTTTGGCGTAAAATGGTTGGCTGTGGAAAACTTGGCGTTATGTGTGGAAAACTCTTTTTCGACCCCTCTATACCTGTGGATAATGTGTGTAAGTCTGTTAATAACTATAAAATCGGGCGTTCATAAAGTGGAAAAATATTAATTTAATTTAAAAGGGATGACGGTTGTATTACAAACTTGTTACAAAGTGGTTTACATAATATAGGGAAAATTTTTCTTGACTTTTCGGGACTATAAGTTCTCAACAAAAAATGCCAAAACCTACAAAAAATTAACAGATATAGGTATAGGGTTTTGGTGCAAAAAGAGCGATATGACTTTGTTGTCATATCGCTCTTTTTATAAAAATTTAATAACTGCAAAAGAGGGCAATTTTCTGACAGAAGTTATAAAAGCAGGTTTATATATGCGTCGCTGCCGATAGAAGTCTTTGCGTTGTCAAATATAGCTTTTGTGAGCTCTGCAATATCTGTTGTATTATCCGCGTGGCTGTTGTTTTGAGGGATAAAGCGGTCTGAAGTATTTTGGTTTTTGAATACAGAATTAATTTTATCAGCGTTTATCACTCGTGCCAATACGGGTGGTTGTGGGATTTCCTCTGCGTCTATATATATATTGCCACAAAATTCCACAACCTCATAACTATTATCCTTTGGATATACAACTGCATAGCCGTCTGCAATGCCAAGGCTTTCGGATATCACAACAGAGCCTTTTGATAGAGTAAGACAATCGGTTAGGATGCGCTCCCAGTCCCATGAGCATCTTAAAATATAACAGCTTTTTTTTGACATAGCCTCTTTGTAAATTCTGTCAAGAAGAGGAATAAGATCCTCGCTGTATTGAGTAATGACTTTGCCTGCTGGCAGCTTGTCGGTCCTATAAAAACTGCGGCTTTGTACTTTTTGATAACCGAATTTTTCGTACATTCCATCAACTGCGGGAAAGAGCAAACTTATATCAAAATTCATGTTATACATAGCAGGCAAGGCAAAATTAAAGAGCTCTCTTACAAGTCCCATTTTGCGAAATTGCGGCAGAGTTGCAACGCCTGAGACATAGCATGCGCTAAAAGTGTGGCTGTTTATGTTAAGCTTGTAAGGCATAAGTTGCATAACAGATGCAGGCTCATTGGCATATTCGGATATAACGGTGTTTCTGGGGGAATAATTTTTAGAAAAGTTCCAGTTTACGAACTCGCGGGTGTCGTCAAAACATACCTCCCAGGAAGTTTTTACAAAATCAAAATCTTCGTCTCGTGCAAATCTGACCATAGCTATCCTCCTGATTATGTGCTGATTATATAATAATATATCATTTTTTTACATGTGTCAAACACACATAGTGATAAACGGACCATTTAATGAGTATGGAGAGGTATTCGCCGAAAACGGAGATGTGAAGCTGGCACACAATGGTGATTACAAACCTATAGCGGTGTAAGCAGAATTAATAAAAGAAAAAGTGCTTGCGAAAAACTCGTAAGCACTTTGAAAATTGGTGCGGATAACAGGACTGTTACTCTTTTTAAGGGAGTGCACTGTTAACCCGCTTTTTCTATATTCAGTTCGCTATTAAAATCTACTGTTCCAACGAACTTATAATAAATATTTATATCCTGATAAGTTTCGCCCTGATATTCGTACTTTTCGCCGACCTCAATTTTGTCTATAAGCTCATGGAGAATCTCGTATGTGAGTTCTTTAATTCCAATATACTTTTCAATTAAGTTTACAAAGTCTATGGCATTATCCTTTGACTTGTGGTATTCGTTAAGCTCGCTTTCTATTCTTGATGCCTCGGCTTTTAATTCTGCCTGTTCCTCTTCATATCCTGCGAGAAGTGATGCCATTCTCTCACTTGACAAATTCCCTAAGACTGAATTTTCGTATGTCTTTTTTATAAGGATTTCAAGCTCGCCGATTCTCTTGTTTGCCTTTGCAAGCTTACGCTGATTGTCTTTGGTTTCTGCCATAATCTTTTGCTCGTTGCATTTAAGTGCCGCTTTATATAGGGCATCTCTGTCGGTTTCCAAGAGCACTGTCTTTGCATAGATGTCTGCAAGGACTACACCATATAACTCGTCATACCTTATGTAATGTGACGGGCAGTATTGCTTACCCTTTAGGTTATATGTGTTGCACACATAAGACTTGGTTGCATTTGAGAACACCAAGGCTTTCTTGCAATCCATACACTTTATTATCTTTGCAAAGATTTGTGTTTCACCTGTTTTAGTTTCTCTTGACCGACTTTCAAGCAACTTTTGTACCTCGTCAAAGGTCTTCTTATCAATTATCGGCTCATGGGTATTTTCTACCACAATCCATTCATCCTTTGGGACATCCCTGAACTTCTTTGACTTAAAAGGTTTTTCTTTTCTGTGGTTTATCATATTGCCTATGTAAACGTCGTTTATAAGCATATCGCCCACAGTATCATCACACCAATAACATTCATCATCGTGTGCGGTCATAGCAGAATAATGATTCATTCCCTGAGCTTTTGCATAGGCGGCAGGAGTGGGGATTTTTTCTTTGTGAAGAATTTTTGTTATCTTCCTTTTTCCATAGCCTTGCTTTGCCAAGTCAAAGATGTGTCTTACAATATGTGCAACCTCTTCATCAATTATAAGATGATGTTTGTCCTTCGGGTCCTTTTGGTATCCGTATGGTGCTTTACTGCCAAGGAACCAACCTGATTCCGATTTGGTTTTGTATGCCGACCTCGTCTTTTCGGAAATATCTCTTGGATACATTGCATTATACATATTCTTAAAGGTTGCAATTTGTTGATACCCATTTAAGTATGTATCAACGCCGTCATCTATTGCAATAAACCGAATGCCTCTTGCTATGAAAATGTCCTCGTAATATAGATTTGCCTGAACATCATTTCTGCCAAGTCTTGATAAATCTTTTACGATTATACAGTTGGCATTTCCTTCTTCGACATCTCGCATCATTGCCTGAAATTCAGGTCTTTCAAAGAACACTCCCGATTCGCCGTCATCTACATATTCCTTACGGATTATAATGTTATTTCTGTTGGCGAAATTAGATGTTTTCATTCTTTGGGTTTCTATGCTTATACTTTCTGCATTTGCTGAACGCTTATCTTCTTTGGATAACCTTAGATATAAATTTGCTATCCATACCGTTTCTCTTTTTGCCATCTGAATTCTCCTTTCTCTTAAGGGAAACGGCTGTGTAAATGCTATAGTAATTATACCACATAACCCAGCCGTTATCCAGATAAATCACCGAAGTTCTTTAAGAAACTTCACGGCTTATGATGTTATTTACTCTGTCCCTTAAGGATATTTCCTCGCCGGCAAAGTGTGAAGTTGTCCTGAATATCTTATTACCAATTTCGTAATAGATATTGAAGTTTCCATCCACATACGCACCTTTGAAATTATCGATAGGTGTGTCGCCGAGCTTTATTCTTTTATAAATAAGATAGTAACTTGGAAGAACAATTTTCTTCATATAACCTTCCTTTCCTTATGAAAACAATGCTGCTATGAGCGAGACTATCCACCAAATCATTATAATGACTGCCGGTGCACATAGGATAATCGCTCCCGATATCTGAAATACTCTCAGCAAAATCTGTTTCATATGTTTGTCTGCCGATGTATAAATGTTATCCTCAATTTTATAAACTGATGATTTTACATCTCTTATGGTTTCGTCGATTTTGCTTCTCTTTTCAGAGGCAAGGTTGTCAACCTTGCCTTCGATAACATCTAATCTGCCTAGTATTTCATCAAGCAGATCAGATTTCTTTTTCTGATTAAGCTGCTTGGCTTCTCTGATATCTATACTCATTAGTCATATCTCCTTTCTTCATTCCATAATTTCACTGATGGAATTTTCTTGGCTTCTTCGACAGCGTGTGCATACACACCGTCTATATATTCCTGAGGCCACTCATATTCATTTGCTAATAGCATAAATAATTGTGTTACTGATACAATATCCTTGAACTGCAATTTTGCAATTCTGTCGCCAAGTCTGTTAATCATTCCTTCAAGTGTTTTTGAAAGTATTTCGCCGAAATAACTTTCATTATGTTTAAGGTGTAAGTGCATTACATAGAACTGAACTGCCTTTTCGTAGAATTCACTCATGGAACTGCATTCTACAGTTTTCATTAAGCATTCTGCCTCAGCCTGAAGCTTTGGCTCTATACTAAAACTAACTTTTGTTTTAGCCATTTTACATTCCTCCCATCTTGATACCTAAAGCTTGCTTTTTCTGTGCCAGCTTTGCATATTCTTTTTTGTCCATACTATATGGTCGCCTGCGAGATTCCTGTCTGTTTTCTTCCTGACATCGACCTTCAAATACTTTACAGATATTGAAGATTAAATCGCCGATGACATTATCTATATTATTACTTTCTACGCTTTTCTCGCTTGCCGCAGAAATGATTTGATTTCGTATCTTATTAAATTCTTTGTTATCATATAGCTTTGGGAAATCAATTTCATCTTCCTGATAGTAACCCATAATTCTACCTTGTATGTCACACCATTCTTTGTAGAATGCTGCAACATTCTTATCTTCTGACAGCATTTTGTATATGTTGTTTACAATCTCTTTCTGTTCCTTCGACAGATACGAATATACTTTTTTACCTTTATAGGTTCGCATTTCGTCTGCCAATTGATTAAAGAGAGTGTTGATTTCGGTGTTTGGTTTCACCTTGAAATCTGTTTTCAATTCCCGTATTCTTTCCTTGGATTTCTCAACTAACTTCTCACGCATCTGAGTTTTTTCATCGTACAGATGATATAACTCGTCTCTACATATTTCTCTTACCATACAGGATTTCATTTGTTCAATCCCATGTTTAGTTAAAAAACCACCACCCGAAGCAGAATACACTAGCATGTGTATGTGTGGGTGGTGGTCTTTATTATGGAATGCTGCATACCATCTTAAGTCATCAAGTGGTATCTTATATATCTTAGCTATGTCTGCCTGTTTGGACTGAATAAGCGTTTGCCACGCTCTTGCATTATCATATCCAAGTCTTGTTGCATCTTCTCTTGTAAGAGACAACATTGGCATCCAAACATTACATTTTAGCTCTCTTAATTCTTCTATAACTTCGTTCAAATTCAAATCAGTTTTATTTGAAAACAAACCGTGAGTTCCGAACTTTTCTACCTTCGGCCTTGTTGCAATGTAGTTGGCATTGATTACTATTCTGTTATTAATAGACTTGTCCACACCTATACGTCTTGCTATGTACCCGGCATTACCTGCCGCCTTACCGCCTTTAGCATACGGGCTTTTGAAAACTACTGCGACTGACATAAATTTTCCTCCTCTCTTCAAAGCACCACTTTTGCATCCCTTACTTTCTTGCTATACCTGCATTTGCAAGATATTGGATGCTTATTTAGCACCAATTTTTGAAATATTCCCCTGATAGGGAATCCCCCGAACGGCACTGCCGGTCGGTGTTTGAGGGCAACGGTATGCACTCGGTGCACCGTGCCTTTATCCTGCTTACTTTTATTTAGCGGATATTCCTCAAAGCAAAGAGCTCTTTTTCATACTTTTCACATCCTTTCAAAAGAAAAAACCTCGAACCATTGACTTTTGGAGACGGAGATGATATAATCAAGAAATAAAGGAAGAACAACTTTATTTCTTGGTGAGTATAGTTTAACATAATCAAAAACTTTTGTCAAGATATAAAATTATTACAATTATATTTCTTGGATTTTTGAGGTGGTAAGATATGAATTTACGAGTTGAATTTATTGGAGAAAAAATTATAATTTATACAGAAAAAAAGACAGCAGAGTATCAACTTGGAACTATAACCTGTATGGTATCTGCAGGAGAATGGGACGAACTTTTACAGTTTTTAGATGCTCAAAAAGATTATGAAAAGTTAGAAAAGTACGCTGCTAATTTTTTGGATAAGTGTTTTTATAGCAGAGAGAAAATTTTAAAAATAAATGGATATATGCTCTGCGATAGTGATTTAAATTTAAGCAATAAAAACTATATTTCAAATAAAAAAGTGAGCGGAAGAATGTTTCAGGGAAAAGCTGATTTAGTTGTTTCAGATATTTATTTAATTGATTCACTAATTGATTTAATAAATCTTGAAATGATGTACGCAGTTATCAATGATATGCCGATTAACAAATGCAAGAATTGTAATAAATATTTTGTTGCCGGCAATGCCGCAGCTCTCTTTTGCGACAGACTTTATACGGAAGATAAAACCTGCAAACAGTTCGGCGGAAAGAAATCTTTTGTTGATAAATTAAAAAAAGACGAGGCACTTTTAAGATATGAAAAAGTATATCAGGCAACATATTATCGTTTGCGAAAAGCAGAAACACAATCTGAAATTGACGCATTAAATATGCGATTACAAGACTTAAAAAACTGGCGAGTGAAATACAAAAACGGAGAGGTTAAAGAGAAAACTTTTCTCGAATTTGTTGAAGGAT
>JAZLDW010000059.1:0-20450 GCA_045614945.1 Clostridia bacterium
GTTATTTCGCCGGAACGCTGTACTTTAATTTTTACGCTTTGCGAACAAACTCATAAACTTTTGTTAAAATCCAGCAAAGAACAGTTGGTAGTAAATATAAAAATATGGAGGATATTCACCGTCCTAGGATTTAAAACGTTTTATTAACGTTTAATAAAGTCAGCCCACGAGGAGATTTCCTCGAGGGCTGTTATAAATTAAAGATCACTCTTATTTAATACTATTTTCATAAGACTCGATCATCTTTTTAACCATCTGACCGCCGATAGAACCTGCCTGTCTAGAAGTGAGGTCGCCGTTGTAACCCTTGTTAAGAGTAACGCCTACTTCACTTGCAGCTTCCATCTTAAACTGCTCCATAGCCGCTTTTGCCTGTGGAACTACATAGTTGTTGCTGCTCTTGCTATTGTTAGCCATCCTTTTTCACTCCTTATCTTAATAAATTATAATTAGCTTTGCTACATTGTTATTTTGAAACACAATAAGCAGTTTTATACTGACAATAAGTGGTATATTATATAATTGTCGTTTTATGACTGCAAGGCAAATTAAAATATATATTTTGCAGATATTTGTGCTTCTGTTTACTATAATGTCCATAAATTTATAAAATATTTTTAAATAGTATACTTGCAATAAACTGACTGATATGGTAAAATTTTATTATAGAAAACATTGATTATTATGCAAACACGAACAAAATAAATATTGAGGAGCGATATAAATGACCCCAAATATTACATTTCAGTATGAAAAGGCGTTGGATTTCTTTGGCAAGGATGAAATTGAAAAAATTTCACCATATGTAAGTGTTGCTCACAAGACTCTTAATGAAAAAAGCGGTGCAGGAAACGAATTTCTAGGATGGCTTGACCTGCCAATTGATTATGACAAGCAGGAATTTGAGAGAATTAAGGCGGCTGCAGATAGAATAAGAAACAACTCTGATGTACTCGTTGTAATTGGTATAGGAGGCTCTTATCTTGGCGCAAAAGCGGCGATTGACTTTTTGAAAGGTCCGTTTTACAACTATACCTCCGACACACAAATAATTTTTGCGGGCAATAACATAAGCCCCAACTATCTAAACTCGGTTATACAATGTCTGGACGGCAAGGATGTATCCCTCAATGTTATTTCAAAATCAGGTACAACTACCGAGCCTGCTGTTGCTTTTAGAGTTTTAAAAAAATATATGGAAGACAAGTATGGCAAAGAGGAAGCAAGGAGCAGGATTTATGCAACCACTGACAAGGAAAGAGGCGCTCTTAAAAGTCTTGCAGACAGCGAGGGGTATGAGACATTTGTTGTTCCTGATGATGTAGGTGGCAGATTCTCTGTACTGACTGCGGTTGGCCTTTTGCCTATTGCAGTTTGTGGTGCAGACATTACAAAAATAATGCAGGGTGCGGCAGATGCGAGAGAGTTTTACGCAAATGATGATATAAAAACCAACGAGTGCTATCAGTATGCGGCGGTGCGTAATATTCTTAACAGAAAAGGCAAGAATATAGAATTACTTGTAAATTATGAGCCTGAGCTTCAGTTCTTTACAGAATGGTGGAAACAGCTATACGGCGAGAGTGAGGGCAAGGACAAAAAGGGTATATTCCCAGCAGGGGTAAGCTTTTCTACCGACCTTCATTCAATGGGTCAGTATATTCAGGATGGTAGGCGTTCTCTCTTTGAGACTGTTTTGTATGTAGAAAATTCAAAGACGGATGTAATGGTAAACGAAGACCCTGATAATCTTGACGGACTTAACTTCTTGTCGGGCAAGGGAATGGATTATATAAATAAAAAGGCATTTGAAGGAACCTATCTTGCGCACAACGATGGTGGAGTACCAAACCTTATAATAAAACTTAAAGCGCTTGATGAGTATACCTTTGGTCAGCTTGTTTACTTCTTTGAAAAAGCCTGTGCTATCAGTGGTTATATCCTCGGAGTAAATCCGTTTGACCAGCCGGGGGTGGAGAGTTATAAAAAGAATATGTTTGCCCTCCTTGGAAAGCCCGGATATGAGGAACAAAAGGCTCAACTTGAGGCACGACTTTAAGAATAATAAAAATTTTATAAAAAAAACAAAAAAAGTATTGTTAAAATACTTTGTTTATGATACAATAAATAAAAGAAAATAAAAAGAGAGCCAAGGTTTAAGAGGGAGATGTATCGCTTCTTAGACCGAGGCAACCGGAAAGGTGGAATTCTTTATGATAAAAGTACATATCGGATTGAAAGGCAGCGGTAAGACTCCTAAAATGATTGAGGCTGTTAATGCCGCAATCAACATTGAAAAAGGTAATGTTGTATGCATCACAGAGGGTAACCGACTTATGCACGACATCGACCGCAAAGCAAGAATGGTTGACACAGAGAGTTTCAACATTAAAAATCTCGATGTTTTTGCAGGTATGTTGTATGGCATTATTGCACAGGATTTTGATATTACCCATATATTTATAGACAGTATTTTCAAGAGTGTTCCGTCAGCGGATGCTGCTGCGCTTGAGGATTTCGTTAATGTCCTTGAGGAGCTTGAAGCTAAATTCAATGTTTCATTTACAATGATGGTTAGCGCAGAGGAATCTGCAGCAGGCCCGAATGTAAAAAAATATATTGCGTAAGTTTGTATTAAATAAGTAAATGTGTGTCATTTCAGACGGATAAGTTCGTCTGAAATGACATTTTGCGTAAAAAGAGAAATTATATGAAATAAGGTGACAGAAATGTATTATATGAGTACCAGAAACACAGACCTTAAATTTAAGTCAGCAGAGGCAATTAAAAAAGGATTGTCAGAAGACGGGGGTCTTTTTGTGCCCAAGGATATACCCAAGCTGACAAAGGCTGACATTAAAAAAATGGTTGGCATGAGTTATATCGAGAGGGCAAACACTGTCCTTAAAAAGTATCTTTCTGACTTTACGGATGAGGAAATTTCATCCTGCACAGAGGGAGCGTACGGCGGCGAAAAATTTAGCAGTGAAAAGGTCGCTCCTGTTGTAAAACTCAGTGATGGAAAGTATATATTAGAGCTCTGGCACGGCCCAACCTGTGCATTTAAGGATATGGCACTTCAGATTCTTCCGAGATTTATGACTGTTGCTATGAAGAAGACAGGTGAGGATAAAAAGATTGTTATTCTCGTTGCAACATCAGGCGATACTGGAAAAGCGGCACTTGAAGGCTTTAAGGATGTTGAGGGTACAGAAATTATTGTTTTTTATCCCGGAGATGGAGTAAGCGACATCCAGAAGCTTCAGATGATAACCCAGGAAGGTGCAAATGTGTATGTTTCGGGCATTGATGGTAACTTTGATGATGCTCAAAGTGGAGTTAAAGCAATATTTACAAATGACAAATTTGGTGAGGAACTTCAAAAAGCAGGATTTTCACTCTCGTCTGCAAATTCAATTAACTGGGGTCGCCTTGTGCCGCAAATAGTATACTATATCTCTGCATATTGTGATATGGTAGAGAGCGGTGAGATTGAAAACGGAGAAAAGATAAATGTATGTGTTCCGACAGGTAACTTCGGTAACATTCTTGCGGCATATTATGCAAGAAAGATGGGCTTGCCAATTAGCAAACTTATCTGTGCATCAAATCAGAATAATGTGCTTACTGACTTTATAAAGACAGGCGAGTATGACAGAAATCGTCCGTTTTATCAGAGCGTATCTCCATCTATGGATATCCTGATTTCAAGCAACCTTGAGCGTCTTATATTTGATATCAGCGGTAATGATGCGAAAAGAGTTGTATCCGTTATGAAGAAACTTCAAAAGAACGGCTCATATAAATTGCCAAAGGCTCTTCATAAAAAAGTGGCCGATTTGTTCTGGGGCGGTTGTTGTGATGATTATTTTACGAAGGAGCAGATTTGGAAGACTTATACAGGCACAGAGTATACACTCGACACCCACACAGCTGTTGCGGTTGATGTATACGAGCAATATATAAAGGAAACAGGCGATACGACAAAGACAGTGATTGCATCAACGGCGAGTCCTTATAAGTTCAACGCCGCAGTGCTGTCAGCTCTTGGTGACGAGGTAAAAGATATTGACGATTTTGAGATGATAGACAGACTTAAGGATAAGAGTGGTATGGAGGTTCCCAAATCCCTCTCAGAGCTTAAAAATAAGGCAAAGCGCTTTGAAGGAGTAATTAACAAAGCAGAGATGCCTGAACTTGTAAAACAGGTTTTAAAGGTTAAATAAAAAAATAACAGGTCAGCTGCATATGCTGAAGTGGTATAAAGATAGTAGACACTAAAAAAACAGTGTCTACTATTTTTTTTATGTTAAAATAAAAGTAAGGAGGGGATTTTATAGGAAGACCCAGATGAGTTAAGAAAGGTTATTGACGAAACTGTATATTATTTTAATTATGTAAAACCGGTTAGAAAATTAAAAAGAAAACCGCCTGTTCAATACAGAATTGAACAGGCAGCTTAAAAATGTCTTTTTTGTGTCTACAAAGTATTGACTCCTTCAGCAGGATTTCCCGCCGCTGTTTTTTATATAGAGATTAGTCTCTTGCCATTCTCTTATACTCTTCGTATCTTGCAGTAAGATCCTTTTCGGCTTTCTCAAATAGCTTTTCAGCAATTTCAGGATAGCCTTTCTGAAGCATAAGGTAACGGTTCTCGCCCATCATGAAGTCAGTAATAGTTCCTGTTGGTTCCTTAGAATCAAGAACAAACGGATTCTTGCCTTCTTCTTTGAGCTCAGGGTTGAATCTCCAGAGGTGCCAGTAACCGCAGTCAACTGCTTTCTTTTCTTCAGCAATTGAGTTACCCATACCACCCTTTGCCTTGATACCGTGGTTGATACAAGGAGCGTAAGCGATGATAAGTGATGGACCCGGATAAGCCTCAGCCTCTTTGATTGCTTTGAGAGCCTGTGCCATGTTAGCACCAAGTGCAATCTGTGCAACATATACATAACCATATGTTGTAGCAATCATACCGAGATCCTTTTTCTTAACCTTCTTACCTGCAGCTGCAAACTTAGCAACAGCAGCAGTAGGAGTAGCCTTTGAAGACTGACCGCCTGTGTTTGAGTAAACCTCAGTGTCAACAACGAAGATGTTGATGTCTTCACCTGATGCGATAACGTGGTCAAGACCGCCGTAACCGATATCATAAGCCCAACCGTCGCCACCGAATACCCACTGTGAACGCTTTGTAAGGAAGTCTGTTCTTTCTGCGATTTCTTTAACTGCTGCATTTGACTTATCAGCATCTTTAATAAGAGCTTCAATCTTAGCGCCTGCAGCCTTAGAAGCTTCTGCGTTGTCCTTGCCTGCCTGCCATTCTTTGAATGCAGCAGCGAGTTCAGGAGATACAACATCCATAGCTTCGTCCATTCTCTTAGCGAGAGTGTTTCTTACTTTGTTACTTGCAAGTACCATACCGAGACCGAACTCAGCGTTGTCCTCGAAGAGGGAGTTAGCCCATGCAGGACCTCTGCCGTTTTCGTCTTTGCAGTAAGGCATTGAAGGAGCGCTACCGCCCCAGATTGATGTACAACCTGTTGCATTTGCAACCATCATTCTGTCACCAAAGAGCTGAGTGATAAGCTTGATGTAAGGTGTCTCACCACAGCCTGCACAAGCGCCTGAGAATTCAAGGTATGGCTGAGCAAACTGAGAGTTTTTGATGTTAGCTGAAACATCAACAAGGTCAGCTTTGTTAGAAACCTTGTCCATTGCATATGTCCAGTTAGGCTCTTCTGTTGGTGTAACGTCATCGATTGGCTTCATAATGAGAGCCTTGCCCTTAGGAGCAGGACAAACATTTGCACAAACGCCACAACCGAGACAGTCAAGAGGAGATACCTGCATTCTGAATTCAAGACCATCAAAGTCTTTGCCGATAGCCTTGAGTGTTTCAAATGTTGCAGGAGCTGCAGCCTTCTCGTCTGCGTTAACCAGAACAGGTCTTATAGCAGCGTGAGGACAAACAAGTGAACACTGGTTACACTGGATACAAGTATCCTTGTTCCACTCAGGAACGAGAACGGCTACGCCACGCTTTTCGTATCTTGAAGTACCTGTCTCAAAAGTACCATCTTCTCTACCCTCAAATACACTAACGGGGAGTTTGTTACCACGCTGAGCATTAACTGGGTCAACGATGTTCTTGATAAAGTCAGGTCTTGTGTTATCAGCTGTATCTGTGTCTACTGCATTCTTCCAGTCGGCGGGAACATCAATCTTAACAAGAGCGTCGATTGCGCCATCAACTGCTGCGCAGTTCATGTTAACGATTTCGTCACCCTTCTTGCCGTAGGTCTTCTTGATTGCTTCTTTAATGAGAGTAACAGCCTTATCAAAAGGAATAACCTCAGAAAGTTTAAAGAAGGCGCTCTGTGTAACCATGTTGATACGGTTAGGACCAAGACCTGCTTTTACAGCAACATCAACTGCGTTGATGGTGTAGAAGTTAATGTCATTTTCTGCAATATATTTCTTAACATTTGCAGGAAGCTTTTCATTGAGTTCTTCAGGTGTCCATACACAGTTAAGGAGGAATGTTCCACCCTTCTTGAGTCCGTCTAGAATATCATACTGATATACATAAGCAGGCTTGTGACATGCAATATAGTCAGCCTCATCGAGGAGGTATGTTGACTTGATTGGTGTTTCACCAAATCTCAAGTGAGACATTGTAACACCGCCTGACTTCTTTGAGTCATAATCAAAGTAAGCCTGAGCATACATGTCTGTATTGTCACCAATGATCTTGATAGCGTCTTTATTTGCGCCAACAGTACCGTCTGAACCAAAGCCCCAGAATTTACAACGTGTAGCACCAGCCGGAGCTGCGTTGATTCTTTCGCCAAGGTCAAGTGAAAGGCCTGTGACATCATCTACAATACCAATTGTGAAGCCCTTCTTAGGTGCAGCTGCGTTGAGGTTATCAAATACAGCAACAAGCTGAGTTGGGGTAGTGTCCTTAGAACCAAGACCATAACGACCGCCGATAATCATCGGAGCCTTGTCTGCATCCTTATAGAGGTTGCAAATATCAAGGTAGAGAGGCTCGCCAAGTGAACCTGGTTCCTTTGTTCTGTCAAGAACTGCAATCTTTTCTACAGTCTTTGGCATTACATCAAAGAAATATTTAGCTGAGAAAGGACGATAGAGGTGAACCTCAAGTACGCCGACCTTTCTGCCGCGAGCGTTGAGGTAATCAACGGTCTCTTCAAGAGCGGGACATACACTGCCCATAGCAACAACTACTTCAGTTGCATCTGCTGCGCCGTAGTAGTTAAATGGCTTGTAGTCGCGACCTGTGATTTTGCTGATTTCTTTCATGTAGTCAGCAACAATATCGGGGATTGCTTCGTAGTATTTGTTAGAAGCTTCTCTTCCCTGGAAGTAGATATCGCCGTTCTGAGCGGTACCTCTGAGAACAGGGTGCTCAGGATTGAGGGCTCTGTCTCTGAATTCCTTAAGAGCGTCCTGATCAACAAGACCCTTGAGGTCTTCATAGTCCATAACTTCGATTTTCTGAATTTCGTGTGAAGTTCTGAAACCATCAAAGAAGTGGAGGAAAGGAACTCTTCCCTTGATTGATGCAAGGTGTGCAACACCACCGAGGTCCATAACTTCCTGAACGCTGCCTGACGCAAGCAGGGCAAATCCTGTCTGGCGACAAGCCATAACATCCTGATGGTCACCAAAGATGTTAAGAGCATGAGCGGCGATAGCTCTTGCACTAACGTGGAATACGGTAGGAAGAAGCTCACCTGCAATTTTGTACATGTTGGGTATCATAAGAAGAAGACCCTGTGAAGCTGTAAATGTGGTTGTGAGTGCGCCACCCTGAAGTGAACCGTGAACAGCACCTGCTGCACCGGCCTCAGACTGCATCTCTACAACATCTACAGTTTGTCCAAAGATATTCTTCTGTCCCTTTGCACTCCATTCATCAACATATTCTGCCATTGTTGAAGAAGGAGTGATTGGGTAGATAGCTGCAACTTCAGTAAATGCATAGGCGCAATGTGCTGCAGCGCAGTTACCATCCATGGTCTTAAATGTTTTAGCCATGTTTTATGCCTCCTTAAGTATATATTATTAATTATTTTTCGGTTGTTTTGGTGAGCAAAAATCAAAAATTTTTGATTTATGCTCACCAATTTATAAGTATAACACACTTATACGATAATTTCAAACATATTTTTTAAAAAATGTTAAAAATAAAATAATTTTTTTTGTGCGAAATGCCAAAAAGTGCAAAAGTATCACTTCTGCACTTTGTTAGCGTCCTTTATTTTTGGCAAAAATCTTTCTATAAAGCCACCGTTTCCTCTTCTTTTGATATAAAAGTATCCAAATATAGAAAATACAATTGCACCGATAAAGTTAACGATCAGATCTAACATTGTATCAATAAGTCCAATATCAAGATAACCACCGTTGCTCATGATAAACTCCCCGTTTTGTGCAAGAGAACCGTTTAGTGTCAGACTATGGCCAAAGACTGCAATACTCTCGATTCCATCAAGAGTAGATGTGACATTGAGAGTATCGTTGTTTAAGTTTACGCTTGTGAGAGAGCTTATTATAAAATCCTTTTGCATATCAGTGCTAAAGACTATATCCATAAAAAACTCAAAGAATTCCCACAGCACACCGACTGTCATTGAAAAGCAGAACGACACAATCGCAATAAACAAGGGAGAGAGATGAAACTTAAATCTATCATTTTTGTTGAGTATGTCTACCATAGAAAACCCAATTGCTGCCATAAGAAAACCATTGAGTGTATGGAGCATGCTGTCCCACCATACCAGTTTTATATAAAAAGCATATATTTCGCCAAGCATTCCGGCTGCAAAAATGAATAAGATAATAATAATTTCAAGTGTTTGCGGCAAGGTAATTTTAAGCCTTGTTTCGACAAAGTTTGGAATAAGGAAAAGTATAAGGGTAAGGGCACAAGTAAAGCAGTTTTCATATCTGCCGTGCACTGCCTGGTCTATCAAAACGGCTATAACAAATAATGTTAGCAACTGATATATGATAAAAATGCATCTGCTTGATTTGTTGCCAAGATTTTTTTGTTTGTAAAGACGAAGACGCGCTTTAAGGCGCAGCCCCTTGTGAATATTTTTTCTTGATAACATTTATATTCCTCCAGATAATGCATATATAAAATATGGATACTGTGTTGCGAATTTTTGGGTTGACATAAATGGGTTATTAGGGTAAAATGGGTTCATTGAAATGAGCTTACTATTAACTGTTCATTTAAAACCAGTTGTATATATGCCAATCGGAGGAACCCGAAACGATGAAGAGAAAAATTACTGAAATATCCGTATATGAATTTTTTATGTGTATGTTTGTAATAGCGATACACCTTCTGTCAGAGGGCGTTGATGCCTTTCCGAAATGGAGTGTATCGTCTATTGTTTTTATGTCTCTTACAAAGCTTATGACATTTGCTGTGCCGGGATTTGTCTTTACAAGTGCAATAAAATTGTTTTATAAATACGGAGAGAGAAAGTTTAATTATCCCAAATTTCTCTTTGGCAGATTTTTAAGAGTTTATTTTCCGTATATGATTGCAGTTGTTGTTTACTATCTTGTTTTTGTATATGCCATGAGCCTTGATGGATTCAATCAATTTGACTGGAATGAGCTTTTAAGTTTTATCCTAAGAGGTGACATATCTGCACAGTTTTATTTTGTAATACTTATTATGCAGTTTTATATACTTATGCCACTTTGGGTATTGATGACAAAAATAAAATCAAGCATATTTGGTATTTCATTGATTGTAATCTCGCTTGTGATAACAGTTTTGTCAAGAATGTATTTTCCGCATATCGCCTTATCGGTTATAAATTGGGCAGCTGGACTCAAATTTTATTTTGCAAACCCAATATCGCTAGATGGTATTTCTGTAATTACTCTTGCGCTATACACAAACAAGTTCTTTACCTCGTATCTTATATTCTGGATTGCAGGTATGTACATAGGTCTTAATTACGACAGATTTGTAGAGACTGTAAAAGCCGCAAAACCTACCGTATATGCAGGTTGGTTTATACTTGCAATTTCTCATTGTATACTCTCGTATATGCAACATGGTGGGTTGATTCGCTATACTTTTGAGCCGATAATAGTAATTATGTTTTGTATATTCTCAATTTTTGGATTTTATATATATGCAGAAAACCTAACAGTTTCGCTTGAAAATATGGGTAAAGGCTTTTTGACAAGTATATCGAATGCGTCATATGATATATATCTGATACACTGTCTAATTATAACAGTTTTATACTATTACATGGGTCATATAGAGATGGAAAACACCATGTACAGATTTTTAATTGCAACAGGTGTTACATATTCTCTGTCAATTATACTCTGTGTGCTTAAAACAACAATACAGACAAATATTAAGAAAAGCTATAAAAAGGCATCAGCAGACAGAGCCCGCAAGGCGTCCCGTAGAAAACGCTATCTGTAGATTAAAACCACCCGTCAGGGCGTCTACATCAATAATTTCGCCTGCAAAATAGAGGCCAGAAACGAGTTTTGATTCCATAGTTGATGGATTTATCTCGCGGACATTTACACCGCCTGATGTAATAATTGCTTGTTCAATCGGACAAAGTCCGGTAACATTAAATTCAATATTTTTTAAAAGCTCTGTAAGTCGTCTGCGCTCCTGCGCAGTTACAGAGTTTATTTTTTTGCGAGGGTCTATGCCGCAAAGCTCAACAATTACAGGAATAAGGGCTTTTGGCAAAAGAGCATCGAGAGAGTTTACAAAATCTTTGTTAATATTTGCGGAAAAATCACGCAGAATTCTCTCGTCAAGTTGTTTCTCATCAAGAGCAGGCTTTAAATCAAGGTGTATTTTATATTTTTCTTTTTCTATTTTTTTCATGTGTGCGCTTGCACTCAAAATTACAGGTCCTGTCAGACCAAAGTGAGCAAACATCATCTCGCCAAAATCTGTATATATGGTTTTGTTTTTTTCGTTTTTAACTGTAATGGCAATGTTCTTAAGGGATAATCCAACTAAAGAAGAAATAAATTCCTCCTTTATGGTAACCGGCACAAGTGATGGACGAAGAGGTAATATATCGTGCCCGAGGTCTTTGGCAAAAGTATACCCGTCACCCTTTGAACCTGTCTGTGGATACGAAGCTCCACCTGTTGCAAGGATAACAGAATCAGCGCGTAGCTCTCCGCGACCCTCACACAGTACGGCAGATATTTTACCATCATCGGTTAATATTTTGCGCACCTTATCGTTGATTATCTCTACATTATTTTTTATTAGATAGCTTCTAAGGGCAGAGACAACATCGCTGCTCTTATCAGATACAGGGAAAACCCTCTCTCCGCGTTCAATCTTTGTTTTAACGCCGAGGTTCTCAAAAAATTCTATAGTCTGCATATTGTCAAAACCATAAAATGCACTGTACAAAAATTGGTTGTTAGTAATTACATTTTTCAAAAGGGTTTCAACATCTTCGCATGCATTTGTTATGTTGCATCTGCCCTTGCCTGTAATCATAAGCTTTTTACCAAGTATTTTGTTTTGCTCAATAAGGGCAACATTGTGCCCTCTTTCTGCAGCAGTGCCTGCCGCCATCATTCCGGCAGCGCCGCCGCCTATTACTATAACCTTTTTCTTCATAGGATATCCTCTCTTTTGGGGCGTTGACGATTTATACGCACTTTTTTCTTGTAATTAATGCATATATAAGAATTGATAATGCCGATATAACAACAGCCAGAATGGCCGATGTAATAAAGACAGGGGATGTTGGGTCAAGTATTTTTGTTCCTGCAATTGTTGCGGGAACAAGTCCAGGCAATGTGCCAACAACACTTGCAATTATATAAGGAATGTATGGCGCTTTCAAAGAGCCTAGACACAAACTTATAATGTCTGCCGGCAGACAACTGACTGCTCTTAAAATAAAGGACGGGAACCAAGAGTTTTTTCGTTGCATATCAATGATTTCCTGTACTTTTGGATATTTTAAAAGTATCTTTTCTATTGCTGCTCTGCCTGAAAATCTGCCCGTGAGATATGGAATTGTATAGGCAAGAGCGGTTCCTACAGTGTTTATAATAAGTGCAGACCAGATAGGGAAAATAATGCCCGTAGCAACTTGAAGAACAATTATAGGAAAGATTACGGATAAGCTCTTTAGTATATACATTACAAGAATAAATAGTGTTGCAACATACAAATTGTCAGGCATATAGGAGAGGACGGTCTCAACGGTTAGGTCTTTACCTGATGTCAAAACTGCAATAAACATGACTCCCGTAATGATAAACGGCAGTATTTTAAGAACAATTTTAAAGACTTTCCTCATACCGATTTCTCCAATAAATTTTATTTGTAATGTTTTATCAGTTAATATTATAGCGTGACTTTATAGCTTTAGATACCTCCATTACAACAAGAGGGACAAAAGAAAGCACAAGAGCAAATACATACATATACCATGGAAGCACAGCCAGATTAAATATAATTCTGACAGGGGTAAACAAGACAATCAACATGATTGCAACAGATATAAAGCAAGAACGGTTTAATGTACGATTTGTAAATGCACCTATTTTGCGCAAAGATTTTTCTGTACGCATATTGTATGCCTGAACTATCTGCGAAAGTGCAAGAATTATAAATGCCATAGTCTGTCCAGATTCTATTTTTCCGGTCAGATTGTGACCTGACGAAAATCCCACAAGGCACAAAATAGCAAACATAAAACCTTGAAGTACTACACGGATACCAAGCCCGCCTGCAAAAATTCCTTCAGTTTTTTCTCTGGGTTTACGCTCCATTATATCAGTTTCAACGGCTTCCATTCCAAGCGCAATTGCAGGTAAACTGTCTGTTACAAGGTTGATAAGAAGAAGATGCATAGACAAAAGCGGGGTTTTGTGCCACAAAAGCATTGCAAGGAAGACGGTTATTACCTCACCGATGTTTGTGCCAAGCAAAAAGCCTACAACCTTTCGAATGTTGTCGTATATACCTCTGCCTTCGCGGACTGCATCTA
Source organism: Clostridia bacterium (assembly GCA_045614945.1). Classification (GTDB taxonomy): domain Bacteria; phylum Bacillota; class Clostridia; order Monoglobales; family Monoglobaceae; genus UMGS1820. The sequence continues at coordinate 13,065 of JAZLDW010000059.1, forward strand.
CGATTGTTGCAAAGTTGTCATCAGTCAGAGTCATGTCTGCAGCGCCCTTTGCAACATCTGTACCGGTGATACCCATCGCACAACCGATGTCTGCCGCCTTAAGCGCAGGGGCATCGTTAACTCCATCGCCTGTCATTGATACAACCTTGCCTTTTTTCTGCCATGCTTTAACTATTCTGATTTTATTTTCAGGCGAAACACGCGCATATACAGCGATGCGTTCAACCTTCTTGTCAAGCTCGTCATCATTCATTGCATCAAGCTCGCTGCCGGTTATTGCAAGATCGCCATCTTGTAAAATTCCAAGTTCTGTGGCGATGGCAGAAGCGGTTGTAATGTGGTCGCCTGTAATCATAACAGGACGAATACCCGCTTTTTTGCACACCTCGACTGCAGCTTTCGCTTCAGGCCTTGGTGGGTCAATCATACCGACAAGACCTAGGAAGGTAAGATTGTTTTCAATCTCATCTGCATCTAGAGTATCGGGAACATCGTTAATCTCTTTGCATGCAATTGCAAGTACTCGCAGAGCAGAGTTGCTCATTTCTTCGTTTATTTGTTCTGCGGCAGCAATATCTCCGCTTATACAACGATTTTTGAGCACATCAAAAGCACCCTTTACAATAACAAGATTTTTATCATCATATTTGTTGATTGTCGTCATCAGTTTTCTGTCAGAATCAAAAGGAAGTTCGCCAAGTCTCGGATATTTTGAAAATAAAGCATTCTTTTCGTGACCAATTTTGTGTGCGGCAGCAACAATGGCGGTTTCGGTAGGGTCGCCGATGTGTTCCTCAGAACCATCTTCTTTAAATACGACACTTCCGTTGCAGCATAGTGTGCTGAGCAGAAGAAGGTTTTTAACCTCCTTTGAGTTGTCGGCAGAAATAAGTTCCAAAGACTTGCCATCGGCATATGCTTTTGTCAATGTCATTTTATTCTGGGTAAGTGTACCTGTTTTGTCAGAGCATATAACAGAGGCACTACCGAGCGTTTCGACCGCTGGTAATCTGCGTATTATTGCATTTTTCTTTACCATTGATTGAACGCCGATGGAGAGAACTATTGTAACAATGGCAGGAAGTCCTTCGGGAATTGCAGACACAGCCAGAGAAACAGAAGTCATAAACATCTCTTTTAAGTCGAGTTTGTTAAGAAGGCCGATTATAAATATAATAATACACGCAGCTATTGCAACAATACCAAGATACTTTCCAAGTTTTGATAACTTCTGCTGAAGAGGTGTCTGCTCATCGGTTTCATTATTTAAAAGATTTGCAATTTTGCCCATCTCGGTATTCATACCTGTAGCCGTTACAATTGCTAAAGCTGTGCCGTAGGTAATTGAGCAACCTGAAAAAATCATGTTTGTTCTGTCTCCAAGGGGAGCTTTTTCATCTACAACAGCATCTGCATCCTTTTCAGACGGTATGGATTCTCCTGTCAGTGCGGCTTCTTCTGATTTAAGAGCAGCACAGGATAAAATTCGTGCGTCTGCAGGGATGTAGTCTCCTGCTTCAATCTTTATAATGTCGCCAGGTACCAGATACGAAGATTCAATTATCTGTTCTTTTCCGTCGCGTATAACTTTTGCGTGGAGTGCGGACATGTTATTGAGTGCCTCAAGTGCTTTTTCTGCCTTGTTTTCCTGAAAAACTCCAATTACGGCGTTTAGAATAACTATCAGTAGAATCAAAGCCGGCTCAAAAAATTCCGACGGATTGCCCTCGAACACAGCTATGCCAAACGAAATAACCGCAGCCGCAATCAGAATAAGAATCATAACATCCTTAAACTGTTCTAAAAATCTTTGAAGAAGAGACTTCTTCTTTTTTTCACTGAGTTTATTTTTGCCGTATTTTAAAATAGCCTCGTTTGCGTATGCGGTACTAAGCCCCATCTGAATGTCACTGCCCAGCTCTTTTATAAGCTCGTCCTTGTTTGCCATGTGTGGTATCAATTGAAATCCCCCTATGTTTTACAAAGTATAATTATATATGAGTATACATTAAAAAAGATTTTTAATCAATACAATTTACAAAAATTTACTGCTTGTTTAGAAAAAGTTTACAATTTTTTTATAATTATGACACGCTTATTTATTATTTTAAGTTTATTCTATATATATATACAAATTGTGAAAAAAAGGACTCAAAGGCGAGTCCTTTTAGGGTATAAAAATCAACAGATTTCTTTTAGCTGTTTCAACAGATAATCGTACCTTGTTTGAGCGGCACGAAGTCGGTATATATAATAATCAATCTCGTCGCTCCTATATACCATATCAAAATTTCTTTGCGCGGCATCCATGTCAGATTTTGCTATAGATATGTCGCTGGCAAGAGCTTTGATAAGCTCTGTCTTGCGTGCGTTTTCCTGGGTTTGCATTTGTTTTTTTGTCATAATTTTAAATCACCCCGAATGTGTATTATATGATTATTATATAAGCAAGAAAAATAAATATTCCTCGTCGGGAAAAATAATGGTATATTGATTTATTCATAAATTAATAGTATAATATAAAAAAGGTTTATTATAAGAGGTGTTTTTAATGACTGCAACGAAGAATAAAGTGTTGATTGTTGATGATGATAAAAACATATGTGAGCTTATCAGACTATATGTTGAGAAAGAAGGATTTGAAGCGATAATAGCAACCGACGGGGCTATGGCGATAGAGTGTTTTAAAAGATTTTCACCTGACATGGTATTGCTTGATATTATGCTGCCCGTAAAAGACGGTTGGCAGGTTTGCCGCGAAATTAGAGCTATGGGTGATGTGCCGATAATTATGATTACAGCCAAAGGTGAAACTTTCGATAAGGTGCTTGGACTTGAACTTGGTGCCGATGACTATATTGTAAAGCCATTTGAACCAAAGGAACTTATAGCGCGAATGAAAGCGGTTTTTCGCAGAAGCGAGTTAAGGGGAGCGGAACTTGAGGAGGAAGAGGTAGTATTTGATGGTCTTAGGATTGGCCGCGAAACCTATGAGGTATATCTTGATGATAAAAAAATCGATATGCCTCCAAAGGAGTTTGAACTTTTGTATTTTCTTGCAAAAAACAAGAACAAGGTATTTACAAGGGATCAGCTTTTAGATGAGATATGGGGGTATGAGTTCTTTGGAGATTCGAGAACTGTTGATGTCCACATTAAGAGGATAAGAGAAAAGATAGAAAGCGAAGGGAAAGATTGGAATCTCAAAACAGTCTGGGGTGTTGGATATAAGTTTGAGGTTGAGTGACCAGCTATAAAGAGGGAGCATTATGGGTAGGAAGAGTGTTTTTTCTAAAATATTCAGTATAAATATGATTTCTATGCTTGTGTGTATTATCATTTTGGGGTCCACACAAATGATTTTGCTTACTAATTATCTTACCAAGCAGAACGAACAGTACCTTGTCAAAAATATAGAAACAATTGTAGAGCTTGTGAACAATAATAGAGTTGAGAATATAGACAATGTCCTAGACGGCTTTGCCCGTATCAGCGGCAGTCATATATTCATAATTGATTTGCATTCGAGAGTTCTCGCATCTGCATCTGCAAATGAATATATAGACGATATGCCTCTGTTTTTGGATGCACAGTTTTCCAAGACTGTGCTTAGCGGTAAAAAAAGTACAATGATTGGCACTATGGGTAATATTTTCAGCGAGACTATGTTTACTCTGCAGATGCCCGTTTTGGATAAAAACGGAGAGGTGATAGGTGCGGTTTCTGTCAGCAGACCAATACCTGAGCACGAAAAGGTTAGATATGATCTGTTTAAAATACTGCTGATGTCAATGGTAATTATCATTATAACTTCTCTTGCCTTGTCGTATGTTCTGGCAAAAAGATTTTCCGTGCCACTAAAGAGTATAAGTGATTCAACAAAAGCGTTTGCTAAGGGTAATTTCTCGGTCAGAGTAGATGAACAAGCAAGAAATTCGGATATATATGAGGTTGCAGAACTTGCTGATGCATTTAACACAATGGCGGCAGAGATTGAAAAGTCAGAAGAGGTAAAAAATATGTTTATTTCTGATGTCTCTCATGAATTGCGTACTCCTATGACTACCATCGGTGGTTTTGTATCTGGCATTTTAGATGACACAATCGAACCAGAGCGCCAGAAGGAATATCTGCAGATTGTATACAAAGAGATAACAAGGCTATCAAGACTTGTCAATACATTTTTGGATATTACAAGGCTTCAGTCAGACAAAATGATACTTAAAAAAGTTAACTTTGACCTCAATGAGCTTATCAGAATTTGTATCATTGGTTTTGAACAGAAGATTGAGGAAAAAAATATTCAGGTAGAGCTTAACTTTGAGACGGTCAACTGCCTGGCGTATGCTGACAAGGATAGTGTCACAAGGGTTATGACTAACCTCCTTGATAATGCGGTGAAGTTTACAAACAATGGCGGAGAGATAAAAATTTCTGTAAAACAAAAGCAGCATGAGATTATTGTCAGCGTCAGAAACACAGGTGTTGGAATATCCGAAGAACAAAAGGAGATGCTTTTCAAGCGCTTTTACAAGGCGGACAAGTCAAGAAGTGAGAATACAGAAGGTACAGGAATTGGCTTATATCTTGTAAAAAATATATTGCTCGCACACGGAAAAGACATTACTGCAGATGGCGTAATGGGTGAAGGAGCAGAGTTTATATTCAGGCTTGACAGAGGAAGGTAAAAAGGGTCTGTAAATTTATTTATATCTATTTTACAGAATATTCATAAAATTGTAAATTTTATAATGTAAAATTAATTAAGAAAATAGAATAGACATAAATAAATGAGTAAAATTAAATGTGGAGGAACAGAATATGAACGATTTTGACAATGTTAATGATATTAAACAGGAACAAAATTTATTTGATACAGACGAAAATCAAGAACTAAAGATTGATCTTGGCGGAGGATATGCAGCCGACATAAGTGTTGCAAAGGAGAGAGAGGAAAAGACCAATCAAGAGGGCGATGCTGGAAGCACTAAACCCTTGAAAAAAGAAAAATACGGTCGTAGATTTATAGCTGCAATGGTTGCTCTCTCGGTAGTTAATCTTGCGTTGGTTGGAGGTGCATTTATAGCAGGAAAAAGCTTTGGAAGCAGACAAAGCCAAATCTCTTCAAAGCAGGAACTGATAGAGAGTATGCAGTCTCAGTCATCTGAAAGCGGAGCGGTTGCGGACGCAAATGCCCAGGGAGAGATGAGAACAACCGAGATTGCAAAAAAAGTAGGACCATCTGTCGTTGGAATAACAAGTACGATTCAGGGGCAGATAAACTTTTTCGGAACAAGTTCTACATCAGAGGCGCAAGGCTCGGGGATTATTCTTAGCGCAGACGGATATATAGTTACCAATAATCATGTTGTAGATGGTGCTACAGGAGTCAGAGTAATGCTCAATACCGGTACTGAATATGATGCAAAACTTGTGGGCAATGACAAGCAAAGCGATCTTGCAGTAATAAAAATTGAGCCTGACGAGGAGCTCACAGTTGCAATTATGGGCGATTCAAATAAAGTTGAGGTTGGCGAAAGAGTCGTTGCAATCGGTAACCCTATGGGGCTTGAGTTCTTCGGAAGTGTAACAGAGGGAATTGTAAGCGGAGTGAACAGGAGCATCTCTGTTGATAATCGTACAATGAATCTTATTCAGACGGATGCAGCGATAAACTCGGGGAACTCAGGTGGAGCGCTTATAAATACAAAGGGCGAGGTTATAGGTATAAATTCTGTAAAGGTAGAGTACTCGGGTGTTGAGGGTATGGGTTTTGCTATCCCGAGTACCGAGGCAAAAGCAATAATTGCTGATATTTTGGAATATGGATATGTAAAGGGTCGCCCTGTAATTGGAATATCAACAAGAGATGTGACAGAGTATATGGCACAAGCTTACTCGTGGCCACTTGGTGTGCAGGTTATGGAGGTGTCAAGCGAGGCGGCAAGAAATGCAGGTCTTAAGCAGGGAGATATAATTATTGAGGTAGAGGGCAAAAAGGTAACAGACAGTGAGACTCTTAACAAGATAAAATCAGAATTTAGCCCCGGTTATGCGCTTAAAATGAAGGTCTATAAATACGCAAGCGGTAGAACAGAGGATACGGTCGTTGTTTTATCAGAACAAATTCCGGGATAATAAAAACCCTATCGGCATAGCCGATAGGGTTTTGTTTTAATATGTTATATTAACTGTTTTGCTGTACTCGTCCCATTTGATTTTTCCGCCAACGGCATCAACAACATTTCGTATTGGAAGTAGAATTCGATTATTATACTCAATTGCGGGGCAACTAAGGGTAACCGCCTTGCCGTCAACCATCATAAATTCGCTTCCAGGCTTTATCAGCAGTCTGTGACCGCCAATGTCTATACCTGCATAGTTCATATCGTTGTACCACTCAATTTTGGCGCCCATTTCCTCAAGGACCGCCCGGAGAGGAACGAGAGTGCGGAACTTTTTCTTTTCAGTAATCGGCGGCTGGTCAAATGCTATCTCATTATTATTTACATATACTGTAATAAGTTCTTCGCAGTCTATATCTCTACTTTTTGCATAGGTATAACCAACTGCGTTATCATTTAAATAGCAATAAAAACGCACATTGTTGCTGTTATTAAACGCGTCTGTTGCTATTTTCTTGATGCTGTTGGGTATGGTAACAGATGTAAGGTTTGGGCACATAGCGAATGCTTTAGAGCCAATGTTTGCTGTACCATATGCAATAGATACGCTGTCCAGAGAAGAACACTGATAAAAAGCACCATCTGGGATTGATATAACACTTGATGAAAGATATACATATCTTATGCTTGAGCTATACGCAAAACACATTGAGCCAATGCGTGATACACTTTCTGGGATACGGACCTCGGTGATTTTTGAACTTCCTCCAAAGGCTCCGTCGCCAATAGCGGTAACTATTTTGCCGTTGATTTTGTTTGGAACAACAACCGTGCCCATTACATCATCTACGCCTGTTATTGTTATCTTGTCATCAGACAATACGTATGTATAAATGTCGCTTTTGAGGGTGGTTCCTTCAGCAAAACAAAGAATAAAACTGCTCATCATAAGTGCAATGGACAGAACAAGGGCAAAGACACGAATTGCATTGAAATAGGATTTTGCCATTATTATCATTCCTTTCTGTTTCTTACTTTATCGTAAATATATAAAGAACTTGTTACACACAAAATAAATTATACCATAAAAATATTAAAATATCAAATGTTTTTTATAAATAAAAAAGTCTTGCGATCAATTTGCAAGACTTTTTGCCGGTGGCAAAGCAGAACGATTTAGATGACACTTATGAAATGATTTCAAAGGTTACATTTGGGGTTTCTTCATGAACATCCTGAAAGACTTCAAGAATTTTCTCCA
>JAZLDW010000060.1:0-1857 GCA_045614945.1 Clostridia bacterium
TTCCAATTTATATTACCGACAAGAATACGATTAAGGTTGTGGAAACTTTGGAGTCGCTAAAACAAAAAGGTGTTGTCGTTACAGTAAAGGATAAACTAAACAGTACAATACTTGGTAGAATTATAAAATCGACTACATGCGATGCTGTCGCAGAAACGACAGTAGTAGCTCTTTCTATAATAACTGCTGCAACTTTGATATCGTTGCTTGCATTATGGATGAAAAAAAATATCAAGGTGGTTTTCAATCCTGATGGCACAGTAACAATTGAAACTCGCGATTAATTTTTTCATTACGCTCTATAAACTCAATAATGCGCTCAAAGTCCTCTATGAATTTGTTCGATAATTTGTAAGGAAAGGCGACAAAAGGCGACAAATGACTAAAATCATCTGTCGCTTTTTGTTTTTCTTTTTTGTAATTGCTTGCGAAATAGGCTCAACGTAAAAAGTTGAGGGATTTCATTTTTAGGCATACAGTTTAGCTAATCTAAAAAGGAAAAAATCTTTATCTTTCACACCTCTGAATTGCGCTCTGAATGCCTTGATTTTTGAGTTAAATGATTCCGAAGCAGCATTAGTCGAGCGTTTGTCAAAGAAGTTAAGTATTTTCTCATAGTGCATATATATGGTTCTCATAACCTTTGCGAATGCGACAAATCCACTCTTCTCAACCCTCTCATACCATCTTGCAAGCATAGTATATGCAACTCCTTTTGATTTTGCCTGATGGTAAACAAGCCCGAGCCCCATTGCAAGATAATAAGCCTTCTTGATATTGGGATATTCACGGAAAAGAATCTTGGCTCTTTCCTTTTGTTCATTGCTCCAAAGGCTCTCCTTCTTATAAAGCAGATAGATGCTTCTTACCAGGAGCTGTGCTCTTGTGTCACCGTTTTCAAAAGTTTTCGGGGTATAAGGAGTTTGTTGTATTTTGGCTTTGAGTATCTCTCTATTCTCTTCATCCAAAGCTTCCCATCTTGCTTTTATACGCATATCCTGAAGCGCCTCAAAAGCCAGTTGCTGAACGTGAAAGCGATCTATAACCTGGCGTGCTGCAGGGAAGCATGTGGCTGCAATCTTTGCCATATTTGATGCCATATCAAGCGTAATTTCTCTTACTTGAAATCTGCGCCGACGAGGCATCTGCAGCAGAACTCTGCAAACATCTTCAGTACGCGTGCCTTTAATAATTGCAATTATAGAACCTCTGCCACCTTTTTTCTCTTTGTTGATAAGCACAGTGTAGAGTTCGCCACGCGAGAGACATACCTCGTCTAATCCAACGTATGCACCTATGTTCTTTTCAAAGAGTATCCACTCCGATGCGTGCGACAGCTGTTCCCAATTATGATATCCACTTAAGTGGTCTCTATACCACCGTTCAAATTTATCACCATCCACACCATAGAGAGTGCCGATTGTCTTGCAACTCACAGGCAGATTATCGACATATCTCTTTTAAAAAAGACGCGAATTCACGCGTCATAGAGGTGCCTGAAGCCACCATGTGCCAATTGCGGGAAATGTATTGCCCCTCGGGTTTGACAATCCACCTGCGACGGCGTACATTGAGGAACACCTCTCTGCCACGAATGGGAAAGTCGCGCACTACCACTGGTTCATAGAACCCCTTGCTTTCTGTATCTTTGTCCTTGTATTCATCAGGAACAAGATTTTTCTCTTCAAGGTATATCACAATTTGGGTGGAATCTTCAACAACGTTTATAACGTCAAAATAATCCAGAGTGCCTTCAGGAAGAAGCAATGAATAACCGTCAAGTTTCATGGAATTTGAATTTTCTTGACAACAAAAATAAGAATTTATTTTTTACCCCTCAACTTTTTACGTTGAGCC
>JAZLDW010000061.1:0-10872 GCA_045614945.1 Clostridia bacterium
TCCTGTTCAATATCTTAAATATGATCGGTAACTATAGCAAGAAGGTCACACCTGTTCCCATTCCGAACACAGTAGTTAAGCTTCTTAGCGCTGAAAATACTTGGCGGGTGACCGCCCGGAAACATAAGTCGTTGCCGGTACGTTCTTTAGAGAACAGCCGAAAGGTTGTTCTCTAAAGAAATTTTTTTTAAATCAATATTCCTCTATAGCTCAGTCGGTAGAGCATGCGGCTGTTAACCGCAGGGTCGTTGGTTCGAGTCCAACTGGAGGAGCCATTTGGCTCCGTGGTCAAGCGGTCAAGACACCGCCCTTTCACGGCGGTAACAGGGGTTCGATTCCCCTCGGAGTCACCATTGATAGTAAGAGCAGCAGTCTTTGGCTGCTGCTCTTATCCTTTAAAAATCTGGCAATCTTTGTCCGTTGCTTCGAATTTTTATAATGGTTGTGTACACATAGTACACGCCCATCCTAAAAATCCTTGCCCCGAACAAATCTTACCTAATTTTTAAAGCATAAGTGAATAAAAAACATGGACCTTTAGCTCAGTTGGTTAGAGCAACCGGCTCATAACCGGTTGGTCCGGGGTTCGAGTCCCTGAAGGTCCACCATAGAAACCGAATGATTTAGATGGCATATCTTTATCATTCGGTTTTTTATATAATTTGAATAAAATAAATTTTTAGAAACTATTGAAAAGTTTTTTGAAAAGTGATATAATGCTTTTAAACTTAATAAACGGGAGCTTGTAGTACAGGCTGAGAGGAAGGTGCGACCTTCGACCGAGAACCTGATTTGGATAATGCCAACGTAGGGATGCCTGATACATTGTGTTAGGAGGAACAGAGTACTTTTAGGAAGTTACCAAGTCGGTAACTTCCTTTTTTGTTTGGCTGGGTTTTTTATTAGGTTAATAAACAGCCGGTAACTACGGCAGAAAGAGGTAAGAATGTATAAGACACAAATGGAAGCTGCAAGGAATGGTATTATTACAGAGCAAATGAAAATCGTTGCCGGGGATGAATACAAAAATCCGGAAGAAATAAGAGATCTTGTGGCAAAAGGACAAGTTGTGATTTGTGGAAACAAACTACATAAGTGTATAGAACCAAAGGGAATAGGTTCAATGCTTAAAACAAAAATCAATGTAAACTTAGGCATTTCGAGAGATTGTAAAGATTATGATATTGAAATGGAAAAAGTACAAGCATCAATAAAGCTTGGTGCAGATGCTATAATGGATTTATCATCGCATGGAAACACTCAGCCATTCAGACAGAAACTTGTAAGCGAATGTTCGGCGATGATTGGTACTGTTCCGGTTTATGACAGTGTTATACATTATCAAAGAGACTTGGCAACACTTACCGCAAAAGATTTCATTGATATTATAAGACTTCATGCCGAGGATGGTGTGGATTTTGTAACCATTCATTGCGGTATTACAAGAAAAACTATTGAGCAGATAAAAAAACATAAAAGAAAAATGAATATCGTATCCCGTGGTGGCTCTTTGATTTTTGCTTGGATGAGTATGACAGGAAATGAAAACCCATTTTATGAGTATTTTGATGAAATACTAGATATTTGCCGTGAATATGATGTTATAATCTCGCTTGGGGATGCTTGCCGTCCTGGATGTATTGCAGATGCAAGTGATGTATGTCAGATTGAGGAGCTTGTTCGACTTGGTGAGCTTACAAAGCGTGCATGGGCAAAGGATGTTCAGGTTATGGTAGAAGGACCCGGACATATGCCATTAGACCAAATTGAAGCTAATATGAAAATTCAACAAACAATCTGTATGGGAGCACCGTTTTATGTGTTAGGTCCGATTGTTACGGATATTGCACCCGGATATGACCATATAACTTCAGCTATAGGCGGAGCTATTGCGGCTTCAACGGGCGCAGCATTTCTTTGCTATGTAACACCTGCAGAACATCTTGCTCTTCCAAATGTAGATGATGTAAAGCAAGGCATTATTGCATCAAAAATTGCAGCACATGCCGCAGACATCGCCAAGAAAATACCTCATGCAAGAGATATTGATGATAAAATGGCAGATGCGCGAAGGTTCTTTGATTGGGATATGCAGTGGGAGTGCTCGATTGATCCCGAAACGGCAAAGAAAATCAGAGATGACAGAAAGCCGGAATTTGAGGAAAGCTGTTCAATGTGCGGTAAATTTTGTGCTGTAAGAAGTATGAATAAGGCTTTAAATGGCGAACACATTGATATATTATAAAATGAAAAGAGGATAATGAAATGAAAACAAACACTCAAAAAATTGTAACAGCTTCAATGCTTGCAGCACTTTGCTGTGTAGCAACAATGATCATCAAGATACCATCACCACTTAAAGGCTATATTAATTTAGGTGACTGTATTGTACTTCTTTCCGGTTGGCTCTTGTCTCCTGCATACGGATTTGCGACCGCAGGTGTTGGTTCAGCACTTGCTGATTTATTCTCTGGTTATGTAGTATATGCTCCGGCAACTTTTATCATCAAGGGCATTATGTCAATTATTGCACATTACTGCTTTAAGGGTATGCATAACAAGTTTGGCAACACACCTTCAAGAATTATTGGAGGAGTTTTGGCTGAGATTGAAATGATTCTCGGATACTTTGTGTTTGAAGGATTTATGTATGGATTTGCACCATCTGTTGTAAATATTCCTGCAAATGGAGTTCAGGGTGCTGCAGGGCTTATCATTGGTTAAATGCTTGTTAAAATATTTGAAAAATCAAAGATCTTTTAATAGTCATCAGTGGCATCTAAACCATTCGGCTCTTCCATAGAAACCGAATGATTTAGATGCCAATCTAGATTGTTCGGTTTTTTATATAGTTTAAAAATAATTTATTTTAACTATTGAAATATGTTCTGAAAAGTGATATAATATATTTAAACTTAATAAACGGGAGCTTGTATTACAGGCTGAGAGGAAGGTGCGACCTTCGACCGAGAACCTGATTTGGATAATGCCAACGTAGGGATGCCTGATACATAGTGTTAGGAGGAACAGAGTACTTTTAGGAAGTTACCAGATCGGTAGCTTCCTTTTTTATTTGGCAAGGTTTGTTATTAAGTTAATAAACAGCCGATAACTACGGCAGAAAGAGGTAAATTATGTTAGGAAAATGTCTTGAAAATGTGAAGGAAAAAACACCGCTTATTCACAACGTCACAAACTATGTTACAGTTAATGATGTTGCAAACGCACTGCTTGCATCTGGCGGAAGCCCGATTATGTCAGATGAACCGGATGATGTGGCAGATATTACATCCATCTGCGGAGGGCTAAATATCAATATCGGAACGCTTAATAAAAGAAGCATAGAGGCTATGTTTATTTCCGGTAAGAAATCAAAGGAGCTTGGTCACATTGTCCTTCTTGATCCTGTAGGAGCAGGTGCAAGTAAACTTCGAACAGAAACTGCAGTTGAAATTATGGAGGAAATTAAACCCGATATTATAAGAGGAAATATATCGGAGATTAAAACACTTGCTCTTGGTAGTGGAACAACCAAAGGGGTAGATGCAGATGCAGCAGATGTTGTAACGGATGAAAATCTTGACTCAATGGTAGAGTTTGCAAAAGCATTTTCAAAAAAGTCAGGAGCAGTTATTGCGATAACCGGTGCTATAGATTTGGTAGCAGACAGTAAAAAATGCTATGTAATTAGAAACGGGTCACCTATGATGAGCCGTATTACAGGAACAGGCTGTATGCTTTCGGGACTTACTACTGCATACGCAGTTGCAAATCCTGATAATATAATCGAGGCTGTTGCAGCATCCGTGTGCCTTATGGGACTTGCTGGTCAAATTGGAGTATTAAAAATGAGTGATAATGAAGGAAATTCAAGTCTTCGAAATCACATTATAGATGCAATATACAATATGGATGCAGAGAAATTAAATAAAGGAGCAAGATATGAAGTGCGATAAAAAATCATTACTCTTATATGCAGTAACTGACCGCACATGGCTTAATGGTAAAACCTTGTATGAACAGGTTGAAAAGGCAATAAAAGGCGGTGTTACATTTGTTCAGCTTCGTGAAAAGGAATTAGATGATGTAGCATTTCTTAAGGAAGCTTTTGAAATTAAGAAACTCTGCAGACAATACAATGTACCTTTTATTATTAACGACAATGTTGAAATTGCAATGAAGATAAATGCAGACGGCGTTCATGTGGGACAGAGTGATATGAAAGCCGGAAATGTCAGGACAATCCTTGGAGAAGATAAGATACTTGGTGTATCAGCTCAAACAGTAGAACAAGCTCTGCTTGCTGAAAAGGAAGGCGCTGATTATCTTGGCGTGGGAGCCGTATTTCCTACAGGATCAAAGATGGATGCAGATGATGTAAGCTACGAAACCCTAAAGGAAATATGCAGTGCGGTAAGTATTCCTGTGGTTGCAATAGGTGGAATTGGCGCAGGCAATGTATTGAAACTTGAAAACAGCGGTATTTCAGGAATAGCAGTAATCAGTGCAATTTTTTCAGCAGAAGATATTGAAAAAGCAACAAAAAACTTAAAAGAACTGACCGAAGAGGTGGTATCAAAATGATAAAAGGCGCGATTTTTGATTTGGATGGAACAATCATTGATTCAATGTTTATATGGGACACAATAGGAGAAGAATATCTTCGTTCTCTTGGCATGGTACCAAAAGAAAATCTTGCCGAGGTTTTTAAGACTTTTACACTCACGCAAGCTGCTGAATACTATCGTAATCATTATGGTATTAAGTTTTCTGCTGATGAAATTGTAGATGATATAAATAATATGGTGGCAGAAATATATCGCACAAAAGTAACTCTTAAAACAGGCGTAGGTGATTTCCTAAAAAGATTGCAAAGTGCAGGTGTGAAAATGTGTGTTGCCACCATAACAGACAGAACTATTGTGGAAGATACTCTAAAACGCTTAAATGTACTTGAATATTTTTCTGAAATATTTACTTGTGCCGAGGTCGGATATAACAAAGAAACACCTGAAATTTACAGACAAGCTTTAAATCATCTTGGAACCCCAAAAGCAGAAACAATAGTTTTTGAAGACGCTCTTCACGCAATAAATACTGCTAAGGATGACGGGTTTAAGGTGGCGGCAGTTTATGATTCACACGAGCCAAGGCAAGAAAAAGTAAAAGAAATTTCAGATTATTATATAGCTGATTTTGGAGGTTTTTGCTTCAAGACGAAGATGAAAACAGCTCTCTCTATTGCAGGCAGTGATTCAAGTGGTGGTGCAGGTGTTCAGGCAGATATTAAAACTATGACAATGAACGGTGTTTATGCAATGAGTGCAATTACGGCACTTACTGCTCAAAACACTCTTGGAGTAAGGGCGATTTTAGATTCTACACCTGAATTTCTTAAAGAACAAATTGATGCGGTATTTGAGGATATATTTCCTGACAGTGTAAAAATCGGGATGGTATCATCAAGCGGGTTAATAAATGTAATTGCAGATAGATTGAAATATTATAATACCAAAAACATTGTTGTAGATCCCGTAATGGTAGCAACAAGCGGTTCTGCTCTTATCAAAGCTGATGCAATAAAAACATTGGTTTCAAAACTATTACCCATAGCAACTCTCGTAACTCCAAATATTCCTGAAGCAGAAATTTTATCGGATATGAAAATAAGTAACAAGGAAGATATGATAAAAGCAGCTGAGTTCATTGAGAAAAATTATGGGTGTTGTGTTCTGTTAAAAGGCGGTCATAGTATAAACAATGCAAATGATCTTTTATGTGAGAAAGGCAAACTCGTGTGGTTTGATGGTAAGAGAATTAATGATCCTAATACCCACGGAACGGGATGTACTTTATCTTCTGCCATAGCATCAAATCTTGCAAAAGGACTTAGCCTTGTGGATTCTGTAAAGAAAGCAAAAAAATACATATCTGATGCACTTGCCGCAGGTCTTGATTTAGGAAATGGTTCAGGACCAATGAAACATAATTTTATATTAAGCGATGGCATCTAAACCATTCGGCTCTTCCATGAAAAAAGACTATTCTTCGGAATAGTCTTTTTTAGTTAATATGGCACGCTATGACACTCTTTTTCGTGTTAGGATAAAATAAGAACTCGACCCGATAACGCAATCAAAGATTGCGGTCGGGTACCCCGAAACCTTGTTGCTTTCGCAATAAAAAACACAAAAAGGAGAAATGAAGAATGTCAAAAGAAAATCAAAACAAAAAATATGACGGACAAAACAGGTGCAGGAGATGCGACAGACCACTCAAAGACCCAACTGCCAATTACGGATGGTGGTGTGCACGAATATTAGGGCTTGATAGATATAAGCAGATAGTTTCGTCTCTTGACGAAAATGCAATGGAGATGTATAATCATTATATATTAGATTATTTATATAAGGATGGTCAAACACCTGTAAATAATGTTGCAATAGCAAGCTATAACGATCAAGAACCTACAAATCAAGGAACAGCGGGTATTTTAAACACGGGATATGATGAAGCAGGTGAATGGCATGATTGGGATGCAGAAAGATATGGAACGGATTCACCTGAATATAAAATGCTTACAGGATTAAACAAAGCATATGAGCGAGCAAATACCTACGGGCATTGGCAAGGCGATAAGGAACGAATAGACGATTTAGCAGCTACACTGAGAGTTACCGACACAAGAATTACAGATGTAATTCTGCTTAATAATTCTGAGGGAGCAGGGGGATTCGGTCACAATGCTTTATTGCTTATGAACCCGCACGGACAAGGATTTTTGTTCAGTTACTATGGCCCTGAAAATTATCCATGGGATGATACCGGAGAAATGAGATTTTCTGTTTTATCTGCAGATGAGGTAAACGAAATTAAGGATAGAAGCGGAGAAGTAAAAGAAGCAGTAACCATATACGGAGATAGACGTTGGGAAAATGGCAAAGCTGCATATGACAGATTTGTATGGCGCGATGTACCGAATATGGAAGCAGGAAAGCATATGTTTCAGTATGCTGTGAATATGTTTGTAAATCCAGGTGACTATAATTTACTTGGACAACAATGCGACGATGTTGCTTCAAAGATTTTATCTGCGGGAGGAATAGGATATGAAAACAAACTACTTCCTAATAGTTCTTATGAATTGTATAAGCAAAATAAAACTTATTGGATGAACGAAACTGGTATAAGTCGGGGTGTTGAGTTATGATGAAAAAAATATTATTAAGATCAGTTAATTTTATTGCTATACTTCCATTTATAATTTTTTTTAACTATGGTGCATATGTCGCAATATATATGGTTCCTGTCATATTTATATTATCCATGATAAATACCTTGTTATCACAAGGTATAAAAGATTTTTTAATTAAAAATTTATTTCTTGGGATATCTAATATAGCAGGAGTTTTAATTAATAGTTTGCTATATTTTGTATTTATTTGTTATGATGGTGCGGGTGTAGGTGTTATGCTGATTGAGGTTTCTATTGCTTTCATATATATAGTAATACTTTCTATAATTGGATTAATAATTAAAAGTTTTATATTAAAACTTAGAAATAAGTAAAGGCATCTAAACCATTCGCTTTTTTCAATGGTTTGAGGGCTTTTGATAAAAGTCAGTTTTGAAGCAAAAGTGTAGATGCCAAGCGGTTTTGAACCAGACTTGAACTGGAGACAATATAATAGCACTTGATTTTGATAAATCAGGTGCTATTCTTTTTCAAATTTGATTATATCCTCGACTTCGCAATCTAAAACATAACAAAGCGCATCCAGCGTTTTAGTGCTTATTGCTTCGCCTTTTTTTATGCGATATAGAGTGTTTGCAGAGAACCCTTGCTTAAAAATCAAGTAGTATTCTGTTAAGCCTTTTTTAAATAAGGTTTCATAAAATGGTTTATAACTAATCATTTTTATCACCAAAATAATTTTATCATACTCAAAGTATTGACAATACTTAACGAATTGAGTATAATTATCTAGTCAAACAATGAGTATTGGGCGGATAATCGGTTTAAATAATATCCATACATTACATAATATTAATACAGAATAAGAGGGGTAGAAATGACTGCATTATTAGTCTTGACAATAGGAATAACAATATTACTTATAGTTTTTACATTAAAACTTCTGTTTAAAATTCGCGTCCTTACCAAAAAAATAAAATATGTTGATGAAGCAAATATGTGGCATAAACTTGCTGTTACAGACGATTTAACAGGAGTTTATAACAGAAATGCGTACAATCTATATGTTGATAAAATAGAAAAAAATAATAAACCGAAACCCAGGTGGATTATACTTTTTGATGTTGACGATTTTAAAATAATTAATGATACAAAGGGACATTTAGAGGGAGATATACTACTGAAGAATGTAGCGATGATTTTATCAGAAGTTTTTTCTGCTCATAATTATAGAATTTTTCGAATGGGCGGAGATGAATTCTCGGTTTTGGCTGAGGATGTTTCGGAAGATGAAGTTGTTGAACGGTTGATTACTTTAAAAAGACATCTTGAGCATAGCGGAAACATAAGTTTATCAAAAGGATATTCGGCGATTACTAATGATTCTGAAAAAGCATTTAAATATGCAGATGAAATGCTTTATGCTGATAAACTATCAAAAAAAATGAGAAATTGTTCTGTAGAAGGTAATTGAAACATTAAGCAGACACCTTAATTTGAACTATGAATGTTCGAATAAAGATGTCTGTTTTTATTTGCATACAGTTTAAAATTTTATATTTATATCAAATTGTTGTTTTCTTTTTTTGGTAGGGTACTACCTGCTAATGCTCTCTTTAGGCGGTATAAATTATGCCAAAATACTTGTAATTCTAATATAATTGTGGTATAATTTAGATGTTTATATAGAGCTTTAGAGAGAAAGAGTTGATGGCATGAATTCGGTTTTAGACTTTTGGTATCAGATGACAGCCAATCCACTGTTGTTTATTGCAGTAACACTGACACTTGGGGTTATTCTTGTAAACGGATGGACGGATGCTCCAAATGCGATTGCAACCTGTGTAGTTACAAGATGTATGTCGCCAAGGGCTGCAATACTTATGGCGGCATTGTTTAACTTTCTTGGCGTTTTTGTAATGACGCTTATCAATGCGACGGTTGCTGAGACCATAACAAAGATGGTTGACTTTGGCTCAGACCCTGATCTTGCAATTATTGCGTTGAGCGCCGCTTTGTTTGCGATAGTTTTATGGGCAACACTTGCGTGGGTGTTTGGTATTCCTACAAGTGAGAGTCACGCACTTATTGCGGGTCTTACAGGTAGCGCAATTGCAATGCACAATAGCTTTGCAGGTGTCAATGGCGGAGAGTGGATAAAGGTTATTTATGGCATAGGAATATCAGTTGCACTTGGCTTTGGACTTGGCTGGCTTGTTTGTAAGATTGTGACTATTCTTTTTTATAAGGCGGATAGACCAAAGACAGAACCTTTCTTCCGCGGCGCACAGATTGCGGGTGCGGCATCGATGGCGTTTATGCATGGTGCGCAGGACGGACAGAAATTTATGGGTGTTATTCTACTTTGCGTTTATATGTCAAAAGGACAGGCTTTGCCGTCTGATATAAGCATACCGATTTGGCTTATGGTTGTATGTTCTGTTGTAATGGCGGCAGGCACGGCGATGGGCGGAAAGAAAATCATTAAATCCGTTGGTATGGATATGGTTAAACTTGAAAAATATCAGGGTTTTGCGGCAGATATTGCAGGTGCGATATCGCTGATGTTTTGCTCGGTGTTCAGCCTTCCGGTATCAACAACACACGCAAAAACCACTTCGATTATGGGCGTGGGCGCGGTTAAGAGAATTTCTGCGATTAACTTTGGCGTAGTTAAAGAAATGGTTCTTACATGGGTGTTGACATTTCCCGGATGCGGACTTGTTGGATTTATAATGACTAAACTGTTTATGCTATTATTTACATAATTGAAAGGAGAAATAAAAATGGCTAAAGGTGATAAATATTACTTCCAAAATTTTTCGCAGTGTAGCGCTCTTTCAAAGCAAGGCGCAGAGTATCTTGTAAACTGTCTGGAGAATTTTGACCCTGCTAAAATAGAAGAGATGATTGTGGAGATACATGAGATAGAGCATAGCGCTGATGTGAAGAGACACGAAATGGGAGATGAACTTGCAAGAGCGTTTGTAACCCCTCTTGACAGAGAGGATCTTGATGTGCTCAGCCATGATCTGGATAATGTGACAGACAAAATAGAAGATGTAGTGCAGAAACTATACATCAACAACATCACAGAGATAAGGCCGGCTGCTGTTGATTTTGGCAAGAAAATTGTTGCAGCGTGTACGGCTCTGTGTGAGTTAATGGACGAGTTTGAGAATTTTAAAAAATCCAAGAAGATACAGGAGTATATCATAAAGCTCAATGATATTGAGGATGAGTGTGACAAACTTTATCTTACATCAATGAGAGAGCTGATGAAGAACTCTAAGGATGCGCTTGACACAATTGCGTGGAGAGAAGTATATGATTGTCTTGAGGCGTGCGCTGATGCGTGTGAGCATGTAAGCGAAAGCCTTGGCTCGGTTATTATGAAAAATACCTAAAAATAAAAGCAGAGGAGTTTCCTCTGCTTTTATTTTTTTGAATCACAATTACCGTTGCATGATTTGGCGTAGGGACAACCAATACAGGTTTGCCCCTTTTTCTTTGCTATGTATATATATAGCCCTGCAAAAAATAAAATAGCAACTATAACTATGATAAGAAGGAGTGTCTTCATATTACTTTACTCCTTTTTGTGCAATATTGTTTGATTTTCTGACAGTAAAAATCAGCATTATAACCATAGCGGTTATGGCGACAAGCCCGCCCAG
>JAZLDW010000062.1:0-5273 GCA_045614945.1 Clostridia bacterium
TGTCTTTTTGATTTAAAGGAGATAGGCTATCAAACGGGCAGTGGATTTATGGTGGGGTCGCCTTTTCAGTCGCATGAAAATCTAATAGAAGATTTAAGATTTCTGCAAGAGCTAAAACCTCACATGATAGGGATAGGTCCGTATATAACCCACAAAGATACGCCCTTTGCAAAGTTTGAGTCAGGCAGTTTTGAACTGACGCTTAAAATGATAGCAATCCTTCGGCTTATGTTTCCCAAGGTATTGCTGCCGTCAACTACCGCTCTTGGTACAATAAATTCAAATGGGCGTGAGATGGGACTTAAATCAGGCGCGAATGTAGTGATGCCAAACCTCTCACCGCAGAATTTGCGTGCTCTTTATGATTTGTATGATAATAAGGTTTCGACGGGCGAAGAGGCGGCAGAGAGTCTTGAGGTGTTGAAGAAAAAAGTAGAATCTGTGGGCTACAAAATTGTAGTCGACCGAGGTGACGCAATAAAATAAAAGGCTCCCACAGGGAGCCTTTTATTTTATTGTCCTTTTGTTTCAATTTCGTTTTTAATATTTGCAATAAAATCGTCAAGAGAGAAAGAACCAAGGTCGCCCTTGTCGCGACTTCTTACAGAGATTGTGCCTTCTGCACTCTCGTTTTCGCCGAGGATAAGCATATAAGGAATCTTCTTAAGCTGTGCCTCTCTGATTTTATAGCCAATCTTTTCGTCTCTGCGGTCGATGTCAACTCTTATGCCTGCGGCCTTTAACTTCTTATATACGCCCGCTGCGTATTCGTGAGACTTCTCAGAAACAGGAAGAACTTTTACCTGCACAGGTGAGAGCCATGTGGGGAACTTACCTGCAAAGTGTTCGATAAGAATACCAATAAATCTCTCGATTGAGCCAAATACAACTCTGTGTATCATTATTGGGCGGTGCTTTTCGCCGTCCTCGCCTGTGTACTCTGCGTCAAATCTCAGCGGTAACTGGAAGTCAAGCTGAATTGTACCGCACTGCCATGTTCTGCCGATTGAGTCTTCAAGGTGGAAGTCAATCTTAGGACCGTAGAATGCGCCATCGCCCTCGTTGACTACATAGTCAAGACCAAGGTCGTCAAGAGCGGCACGAAGTCCGTTTGTAGCTGTTTCCCAATCCTCGTCGCTACCCATACTGTCTTCGGGGCGGGTGGAGAGTTCAACATGATAGCTAAAGCCAAAGAGTTTATAAACCTCGTCGATGATGCTGATTACGCCTTTAATCTCGCTTGTAATCTGCTCTCTTGTCATAAAAATGTGCGCATCGTCCTGAGTAAAGCAACGAACTCTCATAAGTCCGTGGAGCTGACCTGATTTTTCGTGTCTGTGTACAAGACCGAGCTCGCCCATCCTAAGAGGAAGGTCGCGGTAAGAGTGTGGCTCTGACTTGTAAACCAAAAGTCCGCCCGGGCAGTTCATTGGTTTTACTGCAAAGTCTGTCTCGTCAATAGTTGTAGTATACATGTTTTCTTTGTAGTGGAACCAGTGTCCCGATGTCTCCCAAAGCTGACGGTTGAGCATCATAGGAGAAGAAATCTCAACATAATCTTCTCTTGTGTGAATCTGTCTCCAGTAATCAATAAGGGTGTTTTTAAGAACCATTCCGTTTGGAAGGAAGAATGGGAAACCCGGACCCTCGTCCATCATAGTAAAGAGTCCAAGTTCTTTGCCGAGGCGTCTGTGGTCTCTCTTCTTTGCTTCTTCGAGCATGTTTAGGTATTCTTCAAGTTCTTCCTTGCTTAAAAACGCTGTGCCGTAGATACGGGTCAACATCTTGTTTTTCTCGTTACCTCTCCAGTATGCGCCGGCGATTGAGGTCAGTTTAAAAGCCTTTATGCCCTTTGTATAGCAAATGTGCGGACCTGCACAAAGGTCAACAAAGTCGCCCTGCTCATAAAAACTGATTTCAGAGTCTTCGGGTAAATCTTCAATAAGTTCTACCTTGTAAGGCTCTCCCTTTTCTTTCATGAATTCAATTGCCTCTGCTCTTGGCTTTGTGTATGTAGTAAGACGAAGATTTTCTTTTATAATCTTCTTCATCTCTGTTTCAAGAGCGATAAGGTCGTCTGGAGTAAAACCGCCATCTCTGTCAAAGTCATAGTAAAAACCGTTGTTGATAGAGGGACCAATTGCAAGTTTTGCATCAGGATAAAGACGCTTAACTGCCTGCGCCAGAACATGAGAACAAGTATGTCTTACGGCAGAAACATCTTCTTGGACTTCCTGCACGGTACCATCATTTAATAAAATTTTCATAATTAAAGGCTTCCTTTCTTATCTATAGGTTAGCCTTATGATTATATATCAATAATGGCAAAATGTCAAGAAAGCAAAAAAATACCTATAAAACTATTTTAATGTGGAAAATATTTTTTCATTGAGATTTCAATATTTAGATACATTCCACGCTAAATTAGTTTTATAGGAAAAAATAGATGGGCGGTTGGCCCATCTATTTGTCTTTCATTATTAAATCTAGCATTGCGCCCGCAAGGCAAATTTTAAGTTCGTCAATATCGGGTTCGGCAAGAATGGTATCTCCAAAGGCTTCTACCTGGCGTGACTGCGGAATTATAAGTTCAAAAATATTACCTTGTTCCTTGGCGGTAACATACACAACCTCGCCGCCCATATCTCTTGCTGTTTTTCGGCAGACCGCCAAACCAAGTCCGCCAAGAGATAATCCAATGTCTTTAAGGCCTGCAGAACTTAAAGTTGGTTTATTGTCATAAGCTAGGAATAAGGTTTTGCGCTTATCGGGCGGGATTGTGCGTCCGTTATCTGCTACGGAAATAACGAAGTTATCGTCACGCATAAAACATTTTATGTTAATAAGCTTGTCCTTTGACTTGGAGTGTATAATGGAGTTTGAAACCAGATTATAAAGTATCAAGCTAGTGCGTCTTAAATCAAAAGTAGCACTTTTAAGGTTTTTGTCGCAGGTTGATACAATTTCTATGTTGCGCTCACGCACAAGCTTGAGGATGTTTTTGACGGCAGAGTTTACGAAATGCTCGGGATTATAGGAGGCAAATTTCAGTGCGGAAACATCGTCATCTTCGCCGTATAGTTCAGAAATATTGCGAATGCTTGAGTAAGTGTTCAATTCACTCCAATGCACTATGTATAAAGATTCAAGCTGGTCGGGGGTAAGGTTATTAGAGTACATCATATTCTGAAGATGTATACTCGTGCGTGAGACCATCTTATCAACAGCCCATTGCGCCATCCGTACAGGACATATGGCGGTTGTTTTATTGATTGGGGCTATTGTAATATTGCCCATGGTTGGACACCTCCGTATCATATCTGACTTAATCAGAAATCGTAATCATCATTTTCTGAAGATCTGCAAGTTCTTTTCTCTCGCTGTCTGTAAGGTCACGGGTTTTAAGGCTCTTGATTATCATGGTAGCATCCTCAATAGCGCCTGCATCTATAAGTTCTCTCACATCACGGAGGTTGCTTTTTATTTCGTCGCGTGCAGTTTCCTCGTTACGCTCGGGGTGAATTTCTTCTTTGATAGAATCTGTCTCGTCATGCGTAGCGGTAGCTGGCTCAATATCATGAAGCCGTGCGCCGCCATCTTCATCGTTGTTTTTCGCAACAAAGGAGAACGCAAGTGCCAGTATTATCAGGCAAAGCAAAAAGATAAAAAATTTTTTCAATTTAATCATCCTCCCTGAAACTATACTGCATTTTACATGCACTTAAAGTATAACATATATACATAATTTTCGCAAGATGTTAATTTTAAAACCTTTAATAACTATCAATTCAGGAAAACTATCAATTCAGGAAGCGAATAGCGTTTATGACAAAAAGGACTCGTTGTGTTGTGTGGGTTGCTTATAACAAAATATCTGTGCAAATGTAATTGAAAATATATGATGCCATCTGTATATGCTTAAAATAATATACAATTAAGCTAAATATGGTGAGGAAATCTTAAATAAACCCTTTACTAAATGGCGAAAATAGGTTATAATAAAGATAATTGTCAGAGAGGAACTATTATGAACTTTTTTAAACTGATTAAAGAGGAAATTGATATGGTGTTTGAGCGTGACCCTGCCGCAAGGTCGAGGATGCAGGTTTATTTCCTGTACCCCGGAGTACGCGCTATAATAAGTCATCGCTTTGCACATGCGCTTGATTCAAAGGGACTTCATTTTATTGCAGACTGGATTTCAAAGCGCACAAGACGCAGAACTGGTATAGAAATTCATCCTGCAGCACAAATTGGTAAAGGAGTTTTTATTGATCACGGAATGGGTGTGGTAATTGGCGAGACGGCTATTGTCGGAGACTATTGTACTATCTATCAGGGGGTTACCCTTGGCGGTACGGGCAAGGACAAAGGCAAACGCCATCCAACCATTGGCAAGAATGTGACAATTGGCAGCGGCGCTAAGGTGCTTGGCCCATTTACTGTTGGGGATAACAGTAAGATTGCGGCAAATGCGGTTGTGCTTAGCGAGATACCGCCTAACAGTACATGTGTTGGGGTCCCTGCGCATATTGTCAAACTTGGCAACAAGAGGGTTGCACCCGCATCTGCTCTCAGACCAAGCGCTGACCTTGACCAGATACACATTCCTGATCCGATTTCGATGGAACTTTGCAGTTTGAGGGCAGAACTTGGCAGAATAAAAGAAAAATTGGAGGAGAAAGAAAATGGTTGATACAAAACTTTACTTGTACAACACACTCACCCGTAAAAAGGAGGAGTTTATACCGATTACTCCCGGAGAGGTAAAGATGTACTCTTGCGGGCCGACCGTGTACAACTACTTTCACATAGGTAATGCGCGTCCGTTTATTATCTTTGATACCCTTAGAAGATACATGGAATATAAGGGATATAAGGTTACTTTTGTTCAGAATTTTACAGATGTTGATGACAAGATGATAAACAAAGCAAACGAGCTTGGAATAACTGTTAAAGAACTTGCCGAGCAATATATTGATGAGTATTTTAAAGATTCAAAAGGCCTTGGAATAAAGGAGGCGTCTGTACATCCGCGCGCGACTGAAAATATTGATGCGATAATCGACATAGTAAAAGATCTTGAGGAAAAGGGTTTTGCATACAATGTAGACGGCGATGTGTACTATCGCACAAAGAAGTTTGAAGACTATGGCAAACTCTCTCATCAGCCTGTTGAAGACCTTGAGAGCGGTGCCCGTATCGATGTAAACGAAGACAAAGAAGATCCACTTGATTTTGCTCTGTGGAAGAAACAAAAAGAGGGCGAGCCT
>JAZLDW010000063.1:0-12050 GCA_045614945.1 Clostridia bacterium
GAAATGATGGGACTTATCGGCGCAGGTAACAACCCAATGGTTGGTATGACTGTTGCAGTTGCTGTTGCTATCGAAGAGGCAATGAAAGGCTAAAAACGAAATTACAAAAGCCCCCTTTTTTATGGGGGCTTTTGTAATTTAAATATATATAATCATTTGACAAATAAATCTTAATATGATAAAATTTATAGATAAAATACTATCGATAAATATATATTGAGCATCAGTGTTTTTACAGGAGATGATAAATTGGAATTTATAATGAAATGTCTTAACATTAATAAAAGCGGAAATTTACAGATGGGGGGTTGCGATTTAAAAAAAATTGCAGAAGAATTTGGTACCCCTGCGTATGTTATGGATGAAGCAACTATACGCAAAAACTGTAGAGCCTACACTGAATCTATAAAAAAATATTATGACGGAAACGGACTTGCACTTTATGCAAGCAAAGCACTTTCGTGCAAGTATATATATAATATTATTAAAGACGAAAATATGGGTATAGATGTTGTGTCAGGCGGTGAGATGTATACCGCTCTCAAAGCGGGATTTCCTGCTGAAAAAATCTATTTTCACGGAAACAACAAAACCGATGCAGAGCTTAAAATGGCAATTGAAAATGGCATCGGCAGGATTATAGTTGATAACGAAACAGAGCTTATAAGTTTAAACAACATTGCAGCAGAGCATAATGTATGTGCCAATATTATGTTTAGGATTAAGCCCGGCATTGATGCGCACACCCACGACTTTATAATGACAGGTCAGATAGATTCTAAATTTGGTGTTGCACTTGAAACAGGCGAGGCTGATGAAATAATCAAAAAGGCAATCGCACTTGACAATATAAACGTCACAGGTCTGCATTGTCATATCGGATCGCAAATCTTTGAACTTTCTCCTTTTGAGCTTGCTGCAGAAAAAATGATGAATTTTATTGCAGATATTAAAGATAAATACGGACTTGAAATTAACGAATTAAATCTTGGTGGCGGCTTTGGATGCAAATATGTAGACACAGATAAACCAATTAATTATGGAAACTATATGCGCGCGGTTTCTGATGTTGTAAAACGCGTTGCTAAAGACCGCAAAATTGCTCTTCCTTTTATTCTGGTAGAACCTGGTCGCTCAATTGTTGCAGAAGCTGGTGTTACACTTTATACTATTGGCTCTGTCAAGAATATCCCCGGCATACGCACCTTTGTATCTGTTGATGGCGGTCTTGGTGATAACCCAAGGTATATTATGTATCAGGCAGAGTATATGGCTGTTTCGGTTGAAAACCCAACCGCTGTTGCTGATAATAAAATTACACTTGCCGGCAGATGTTGTGAATCAGGAGACTTAATAGGCGAAAATATGTATCTCCCTGATATAAAACCAGGTGAGGTTATTGCTGTACTTACAACAGGGGCATATAACTACTCTATGTCAAATAACTACAATCGACTTCCACGTCCTCCTATTGTAATGATAAAGGATGAAAAGCCAATATTGGCTGTAAGACGCGAAACATACGAAGATATAATTAAATGTGACCTGTAATATTTTGGAGGGATATTATGATAAGAGCACTTACAACTATGCCATTTCCACAAAATATAATACTTGTTCTTATATATGCATTTTGTGTTTTATTGTGCATCTCTGTCCATGAATTATCACATGGACTTGCAGCATATTTATTTGGTGATAAAACGGCAAAATTATCAGGAAGATTATCTCTAAATCCGCTTCACCATTTTGATTTATTCGGAGGACTATGCCTCTTCTTCTTTGGTTTTGGATGGGCAAAGCCTGTCCCTGTAAATCCATGGAATTTTAAAAATAAAAAATCAGGTATGGTCTTTACAGCCCTGGCTGGTCCCTTGTCTAATTTTATATTAGCTTTTATAGCGCAGTTTATTGCAGCGATAATTGGTGGGCTTGCATTTAAATCAGATATGACGCTTGGCTATAATATTGCATATATTTCATATCTTATTTGCACACGCCTCGCGATACTCAGCCTTGGACTTGGAATATTCAATCTTATACCTATTCCTCCGCTTGATGGTTCAAAAATACTCAACGCATTACTGCCGCAGAGGCTATATTTTAAAATAATGCAGTATGAGCGCTACGGATTTATCATTCTTATATTATTGATTAATTTGCCAGCGTTTAGCAACATGCTATACTCAAGCCAAACAACAATTCTTAACTTTTATAATATGATTATTGAGTCAATTATTTAAACAGGTGTAATATATGGAGCAATTAAATTTTAAACTTGATAGCTTCGAAGGTCCTCTCGACCTTCTGCTTATGCTTATTCGTAAAAACAAAGTTAGTATCTATGATATTCCAATTTCAATAATACTTGAACAATATCTTGCAGTAATGAACGAAATGAAAGAGATGGACCTTGAAATTTCAAGCGAGTTTCTTGTTCTTGCAGCTACTCTCTTACAGATTAAGTCAAAAATGCTCCTTCCTAAATCCGAGGACGAGACGGAGGAAAATATTGACCCGCGCGAAGAACTTGTTAGTCGTCTTACAGAATATAAAAAGGTTAAGGAATCTGTTGGATTCTTCCGAGAACATGAAAATATTGGTGCATATATGTTTTTTAAAACACCAGATGTGATTGAGCGTCCGCCTGCAGAACTTAACTATGCAATGCTTACGCCCGAAAATATTATACTTGCATTTAAACGCGCATATATGAAACTTGAGCGTAAAATGCCACCACCAAAACATTCTTTTTCAGGAATTGTCGGTCACGAAAAAATATCTATTCGTACACGCGTTTCAAATATATGGAAACAACTTGTCCAAAAAGGCCAGATGATGTTTAAAGAACTTTTTAAAGGCTCAAAAACTAAACCCGAAGCTGTTGCCTCCTTTCTTGCTGTTTTGGAACTAATTAAAATTAAAAAAATTTTTGTAGAATATTCTGAGGACGGAAACATCTCAAACCCAAAGGTATATAAGGCAGAAGGTGTAGATTTAGATGTTAATTTAATTGATGATTAGGTGAAATATAATGGAAATAAGAGAAATACAGGCTATAATTGAAAGCGTTTTGTTTGCAGCCGGCGATGCAGTGGAAATAGAAAAACTTGCAGATATCATTGATGTAGACAAACGATCATTAAGAGAAATACTGAAAAAAATGATGGATGATTACAATTTGAGTCGCAGAGGTATACATATCATCCGTATGGAAGACTCTTATCAGATGTGCACAAGGGGTGAGTATCATGAATATGTATCACGACTTGCTGAACCGCCCAGAAAGCAAAATCTATCAAATGCGGCACTTGAGGTTCTATCAATAGTTGCGTATAAGCAACCTGTTACACGAACATCTATCGAGCACATACGCGGTGTAAACTGTGACTACATAGTCAACCGTCTGATTGAACGTAATTTTATTGAAGAAAAAGGTCGTCTTGACGCACCAGGCAGACCTATTCTGTTTGGTACAACCCAGCATTTTCTTCGTTCCTTTGGTATATCTTCTCTCTCGGACTTGCCTGAATTTGAAACACTTGGGCAAACAGCTGAGGATGCAGAACAGATAGAAATGGATGGCGTTATCGAATATAAACAAGAAGAAATGCCTGATGTTATTTTAGAAGAAAAAGAGGAATAATAATTTGTATTATATAAGCAAAGAAGGTGATTTAATACAGTGACTTACATCATTCTCGCAGCAATATTAATTATTGTATTAATTCTTCTTACATTACTTCTTTCTTATATAACTATTGATTTGCACATTAAAAATCAAATTTTATATATTAAAATTTTCAATTTAATTTTTTGCAAAAAAATACAGGTTGATCTTAGCAAATCAAAACAGACAAACAAGGGAAATGACGCATCACCTAAGGATAACAAAACATCTTTTGTAGAAAAGATAAAAAAAATTAAAGACAGAGTATTCGATGCTGACAAAGGCTTTAATTTTGACGAAATAAGAAAGGTAAAAAACGAAATATCCGAAACATATGCTGAAATAATCAATATAATAAAAAAATTATTTGGCAAACTACATTATAAAATTAAAGTTACAACGCTCAGAGTTGAGCTTGAATATGGTACGGGTAACGCAGCGACAACCGGCATGTTATATGGCGGAATATGGCAAATGCTTGGTGTTTTATATCCGATAGCATCAAGTTGGGTAAATATGGTTTATCCTTCGCTTGATATTACCCCTGATTTTTATGGAAAACGCTTTAATATTGAGGTTTGGAGTATAATTAAGGTAAAACCGGCACATATTATTTATGCATCTTTTTTTGCATTACTTACACCGGCTATTACCTATTTTAAAGATAAATATAAAAAAGGAAGTGAAGAAAATGGCAGATAAACATCCAATAGAAGGAATTATGTACACAGCTCTGCAAGGACTTAAAGAAATGATTGATGTCAATACAATCGTTGGTGACCCTATCACATCTCCTGATGGATCTGTTATCATTCCAATTTCAAAGGTAGCAATTGGTTTTGGCGTCGGCGGCAGTGAGTTTGAAAAGCACAAAGCAAAAGGAAATGACTCCTCTGCTCCACAAAATTTATTTGGCGGTGGCACGGGTGGAGGTATTTCTCTAACACCTGAAGCATTTTTAATTGTTGGTAACGGTAAAATTCGCATGATTTCTGTTACGCCTCAAAACAGCGTCTATGACAGACTTCTTGACTTTGCACCAACAGCAATTGATAAAGTAGCTGAAATCTTTAAGCCCAAAGCAAAAAAGGACGATATAACGATTTCTGTCGAAAAAGCACAACCTGCAGAAACACTCGAATAACCACAATAAGAGAGTATATCTTACTCTCTTATTTTTTTTGTGTAAAAATACATTAAAATGCTTGACAAATTGTACCATCAGTGATATTCTATGCATATGAGTTTTAGCACTCTACTCAATCGAGTGCTAACAAAAACCTTTTTATATGAAAGGAGTCGTTTAAATTGCAACTTGATGATAGAAAAAAATCAATTCTTAGGGCAATTGTAGAAGGCTATATAAAAAATGCCGAACCCGTCGGCTCCCGTAATATTGCAAAAAATACAAGTCTTAACCTTAGTGCAGCAACCATAAGAAATGAGATGGGAGACCTTGAGGAGCTTGGCTACCTCACTCAACCCCACACCTCCGCTGGTCGAGTTCCGTCAGGTTTGGGCTTTAGGTTTTATGTAGATTCTCTAATGGAAAGATATTTTCTGACATCTGCAGAGCTTGAACAATTACGCGGTGCAGCTCTTAATAAAATGAGAGAGCTTGATAAAATCGTTAAAGATTTTTCAGCAATATTCTCAAGGGTTACCTCTCTCCCTACATTTGGTATGCTTCCTGCAATTGAGTCTGTTGTTGTTAAAAGTATAAAACTGGTGGCAATTGATGACCGTACATTGATGGTTATCGTTTCTGATAATTCTGGTCTTATAAAAAATAAACTTCTAAGACTTAAAGAAAGTATTACTAACGATGTTGTAGAAAAACTTAATCAGGCCTTTAATAGCAATTTAACAGGTCTTACAGCCTCTGAAATCAATCTCGACAATATTATAAAGCTTCAAAACGCAGTTGGTGTAAATGTTGAGATATTAACCTCATCGCTTGAACTTGTACATGAGGCAATTTCTGAGATTGACAAGCGCGAAGTATATATGGAGGGCACAACAAGTATTCTTCGTTTTCCGGAATACAACAATGTCGAAAAAATACGCGAAATACTTGGTTTTTTTGAAAATAAAGACTCGCTTGAGGAAATGGTTAAATCCTTCCCCGTTGTTAAAAATGGTGAAGTTTCAGTTTTTATTGGTGACGAAAACCCTGTGCCTGAACTTAAAAACAACTCTGTAATTCTCTCTTCATACAAGGTAGGCAAAAATATGACGGGAATTATAGGTGTTGTTGGACCAATGCGTATGGATTACGCAAAAGCTGTTACAGGAGTTGACTTTTTTGCAAAACAACTTGAAAATATGCTTGGCGAGAGATTTAGTGATCTTCCGCCTGATAACAATGAATTATAAAAACAAAGGAGACACAGAACAATGCCTGATGAAAAAAATAATCAAAATATAGTCGATGAAGCTATCGATAAAATTGATACTTCGACTATAGAAAACGACGCTAATACCGAAAAAACAGAACTTGATATTGCAAAAGAGCAAATTCAGAGTATTACCGATAAGTTTATGAGAACTGCTGCAGAGTTTGATAATTATAAAAAGAGAACATTAAGAGAAAAGGACGATTTCTATAAGATTGCTGTATGCGAAACAATATCACCTCTTCTTCCTGTACTTGATAATATTGAGCGTGCAATAATTGCCGCCGAGGAAACAACCGGTAGCGAAAGTGTTATTGATGGAATTAAAATGATAAAAAAACAGTTTGATGACGCACTTTCAACAATTGGGGTAACACCAATTGAGGCCGTTGGAAATGAATTTGATCCTGAAAAGCACAACGCTGTAATGATGGCAGACAGCGACAAGGAGTCAAATATAATTATAGATGAATTCCAAAAAGGATATTTATATAAAGACAAAGTGATTAGACATTCTATGGTTAAAGTATCAAATTAATATAAAACTTAAATTGTATTTAATAAAGAAAGGATATGATATAAATGGGAAAAATTATTGGTATTGACTTAGGTACAACAAACTCTTGTGTATCTGTAATGGAAGGCGGAGAACCTACTGTTATCACTAACCCTGAAGGTGCGAGAACAACTCCATCAGTTGTTGCATTTACAAAAACAGGCGAGCGCTTGGTTGGTCAGGTTGCAAAGCGCCAGGCAATCACAAATCCTGATCGTACTATTTCTTCTATCAAAAGAGACATGGGTACGGACATAAAGGTTTCAATTGATGATAAAAATTATTCACCACAGGAAATTTCTGCTATGATTCTTCAAAAATTAAAGTCAGATGCAGAAAGCTATCTTGGCGAATCTGTTTCACAGGCAGTTATTACTGTTCCTGCATACTTTTCTGACGCACAGCGTCAGGCTACAAAAGATGCGGGTAAAATTGCCGGCCTTGAAGTTTTAAGAATAATTAACGAGCCAACTGCAGCCGCACTTGCTTACGGTCTTGATAAGGATACAGACCAGAAGATCCTTGTATATGACCTTGGTGGCGGTACATTTGATGTGTCTATTCTCGAAATTGGCGATGGCGTTTTTGAAGTTCTTGCAACAAGCGGTAACAATCGTCTTGGCGGTGATGATTTTGACGAAAAGATTATGAACTACCTTGCAGATGAATTTAAAAAAGAAACAGGTATTGACCTTCGAAATGACAACATGGCACTTCAGAGACTTAACGAAGCTGCTGAAAAAGCAAAAATTGAACTCTCTGGTGTTATGACAAGCAATGTTAATCTTCCGTTCATCACTGCAGATGCTACAGGTCCTAAGCATCTTGATATTACAATTACCAGAGCACAGTTTGATTCACTCACAGCTGACCTTGTTGAAAAAACAATGGAACCAACCAGAAATGCGTTGCGTGATGCAGGGCTCTCTGCAAGTGATATCGATAAGGTATTGTTAGTTGGTGGTTCATCAAGAATCCCCGCGGTTCAGGAAGCTGTACAAAAGTTTATTGGCCAGGAACCTCACAAAGGCATTAACCCTGATGAATGCGTTGCAATTGGTGCATCAATTCAAGCGGGCGTTCTTTCGGGCGATGTAGAAGATTTAGTTCTTCTTGATGTTACTCCTCTTTCGCTTGGTATTGAGACAATGGGTGGCGTATTTACAAAACTTATTGAGCGTAACACAACAATTCCGACCAAAAAAAGTCAGATTTTCTCAACAGCTGCTGATAATCAAACAAGTGTAGAGGTTCATGTTCTCCAAGGTGAGCGCGAGATGGCTGCTTACAATAAAACACTTGGTAGATTCAGCCTTAGCAATATTCCTCCAGCACCAAGAGGTGTTCCACAAATTGAGGTTACTTTTGATATAGACGCAAATGGTATTGTAAATGTATCTGCAAAAGACCTTGGTACAGGTTCAGAGCAGAATATTACTATAACATCTAGCACCAACCTCTCTGATGAAGATATCGAAAAAGCTGTTAAAGACGCAGAGAAGTTTGCGGCAGAAGATAAAAAGAAAAAGGAAGAAATTGATGTTCGCAACAATGCAGACAGCCTTGTATATCAGACCGAAAAAACCCTCGGTGAACTTGGCGATAAGATTTCTGATGATGAAAAGTCATCTATTCAAGCTGAGGTAGATAAGCTTAAAGAGATGCTTAAAGAATCGACAATTGATGTAGAAGCTGTGAAGGAACAGACAGAAAGTGTACAGAAAAGTTTTTATGCAGTTTCTGAAAAGCTTTATGCTCAAGCGCAACAAGCTCAACAGGCTGCGGGCGCAGATGATGCACAGCAGACAACAACAAATGACAATGTTGTAGATGCAGAATTTACAGAGGTTGACGATAATAAATAATTGATTTTTACAGACATAAGGATAAAATTATATCCTTATGTCTGTGCATGAGAGGCTTGTTAATATGGCAGATAAAAGAGATTATTACGAAGTGCTTGGTGTTGACAAGAGCGCTTCTTCAGATGAGATAAAAAAAGCTTATAGAAAACTTGCAAAAAAATATCATCCTGACCTAAATCCTGATGATAAAGAGGGTGCAGAGGCTAAGTTTAAAGAAGCCACAGAAGCATACGAAATTCTCAGCGATGCGGAAAAAAAACAGCGGTATGACCAATTTGGTCACGCTGCATTTGACCAGAGCTCTGGCGGCGGTTATGGCAGATATGGTGGCGGATTTGACGGATTTGATATGAGCGATATCTTCAGTAGTTTTTTTGGTGGCGGATTTGGTGGTTTTGGTGGTCAGCATAGTAATCCTAACGCACCAAAACGCGGCAGAGATATTGGTTATAATATTAACTTGACATTTGAAGAGGCTTGCTTTGGGGCTGAACGCGAGATTACAATAAACCATCTTGAAAAATGCGAAGAATGCGGTGGTAATGGTGCAGCAAAAGGTAGTGCACCTGTAACCTGTCCGTCTTGTCACGGTTCAGGGCAGGTAAAAACAGTTCAGAGAACACCTCTTGGAAGTTTTCAGAGTGTAAGAACCTGTGATACTTGCGCCGGAAAAGGAACAATAAATAAAAACCCTTGTTCACATTGTGGAGGCGAAGGTAATTCGCGCAAACCCAAAACCGTAAGGGTTAAAATTCCTGCAGGAATAGATAACGGTCAACAGGTGTCTGTAAGAGGCGAAGGTGATGCAGGTACAAACGGTGGCCCAAGCGGTGATCTTATTTTAAATATCAGGGTTAAAAATCACAAATTGTTTATAAGACAAGGGTATGATATCCTATGTGATTATCCTATTTCTTTTGTTCAGGCAACTCTTGGCGCAGAGGTTCAGGTCCCGACAATTGATGGCAGGGTCTCCTACTCTATTCCAGAAGGGACTCAGAGTGGTACGGTTTTCAGACTTAAAGGCAAAGGCATTACAAGACTTAACTCAAATCAACGCGGCGACCAATATGTAACAATAAAAGTTGAGATTCCTAAAGGACTCTCAGATAACCAGAAGGAAATTCTTCGTCAGTTTGATGATACAGTTGACCCATCAAAATATAAACAAAGAAAATCTTTCTTTGATAAAATGAAAGAAATACTGAAATAAACAAATAAAAGCACAGCCAGAATCTGTGCTTTTTGGCGTTATATTAAAATGAGGTATCAAAATGGACTGGATTAAAACAACTATTACAACAACCGCACAGGGCATTGACCCAATAAGTGGCAAACTTTTAGACCTTGGCATAAATGGAATTGAAATTATTGATAAGGATGATTTTAAAGAATTTTTAGAAAACAACCGCAAATATTGGGATTATGTTGATGAAGAACTCGAGAAGCTTAAAGATGCAGACACCAAAATTAACTTCTACCTCTTCTGCGACGCTGGAGGTATTGAGCAACTTAACGCGGTTAAATCATCTATGGATGAATTAAAATCCTTTGACAAGGAGAATTTGTACGGTAGTCTTGAAATTACAACCGATAATGTAAAGGACGAAGATTGGTCAGAAATTTGGAAACAGTATTTTCATCCTATTCCTGTTGGTAAAAATATACTGATTTGCCCCCAATGGGAAAAACCCGAAAACACAGATGGCAGAACTGTTTTTACAGTTAACCCTGGTATGAGTTTTGGTACAGGCTCACATCCAAGTACACGCTTTTGTCTTGAAGAACTTGAAAATTACTTAAAAGACGGGGACACAGTACTCGACCTCGGTTGCGGTTCTGGCATTTTGTCCATCACAGCCCTTTTACTCGGAGCCTCCTCCGCCGTTGCCGTTGACATTGACTCTAACGCAACGGGTGTTGCCTACTCAAACTTGTCTCTTAATAATCTTTCAAAGAAAGATTATGTTACATACATCGGAGATATAACAACAGATACAGAGCTTCGCTCAAACCTTGGTAAGCACGACATTGTTCTTGCAAATATAGTTGCAGATGTTATTATTGCGCTCTCGCCCTATGTTCGTAATTTTATGAAAGAAAATGCAACATTTATATGCTCCGGCATAATCCTAGAAAGACTTGAAGAAGTAAAGGAAGCACTAACCAAATGTGGACTTGAAATTATAAGCGTTAAAAACGACGATGATTGGGCTGCAATTACTGCAAAATAACTTTTTCGGGTGATAATATGAGAAGATTTTTTACTGAACCTAATAATATACAAGGAAATATAATCAATATTATTGAAGATGCCTCACACATCACAAAGGTTCTTCGTATGCTGGAAGGCGACCTTATAACTGTGTTTGACGGCACAGGATATGAATACACAGCAAAGCTTACATATATTGACGCAGATGTATGTACCGCTGAAATTGTATCTAAAAACATATCTACTCTCGAACCTGAGATAAATGTAACCATATATCAAGGTATCCCTAAATCGGATAAAATGGAAAGCATAATTCAAAAATCAGTAGAACTTGGCGTACGCTCGATTGTTCCGGTTCAGATGGACAGATGTGTCTCAAGGCTTGACGGTGGCAAAAAGCAAGCTGAAAAACTTAAACGATGGAATAAAATTGCAATTGAGGCCGCAAAACAATGTGGCAGAGGAATTTTACCCGAGGTAAAAGAACCGGTTTCATTTAAGACTGCAGTCGAACAGATGAAATTATGCGGCCTTCCTATTATGCCATACGAAGGTCTCGCTTCCTCGGATAATTCATCTTCTTTAAAAAAACTTCTTTCTCAAAGTTCTGAAAAACAAATTAGTGTTATTATAGGCCCAGAAGGCGGTTTTTCTGATTTTGAGGCAGAATACGCAAAAGATAATGCTATAAACCTTGTCGGACTTGGTAAGCGAATATTACGCACCGAAACAGTCAGTAGTGCAGTACTTGCAATTGTGATGTACGAAAAAGACCAAATATAAATACAAAGGAGAATTTAAATGAAGAAAGAAAAAAACAATCAAAACAATTTTACTAAAGCGGAAAAAAACGAAAAACTTACAAACTGGTACATGATTACACTTACCTGGGGAGTTGTAGGCATAATTGCTCTTTTACTTTATAAAAACTGTTATACAAGAATGAGTATACTACCATATATAAATGTAATCAATTGGGCGTTGACAGCCATTTTTGCAATTGGTGCCATTGTATTATTTGTACTTGGCAAAATAAATGCTATTAAAAATACAAGCCGCGCTAATAATTACGCTATATTTCTTGGTGTTTGCGGACTAACAACACTTTGGCTTGCACTTTATAATAAAATTAGACTTATACTTGAATCTGCAGCACAGACAATTCTTAACAACCCTGCATTGACAGTTTCATCCTACTGGAACATAAATATTCCAATTATAGCCATTGTTGCATATCTTATTATTTCATTTATTGTATACTTAATCAAAGTAACAAGAAAGTAAAAAAAGTCGCTCATATGAGCGACTTTTTTTACTTTCTTGTTACTTTGATTAAGTATACAATAAA
>JAZLDW010000064.1:0-10647 GCA_045614945.1 Clostridia bacterium
AAAAAACCCCAAAAACCTTGATATTTCAAGGTTTTGGGGATTTTTTTCATTTTATTCCCACTCT
The DNA here is from genome assembly GCA_045614945.1 of Clostridia bacterium. Lineage (GTDB taxonomy): Bacteria > Bacillota > Clostridia > Monoglobales > Monoglobaceae > UMGS1820. The sequence continues at coordinate 65 of JAZLDW010000064.1, forward strand.
AACATCACTTTTGTTTTGACCGTGAATTTAGGTCTAAATAGTGCGTTTTCGTGTTGTTTCAGCACGAAAATTCTACCCTTTCCACCCATTCCACAAGAAAAGTGTTGTCAGCAATTATTCTACCTTTTCAACTTCGCATACAGGTTTTAAATTCGTTAAATCATCCCAAACTATAACTTTTGCTTTTGTATAAGTCTTGGTCGTTGTAAAAGGAATTGCATCGCCAGTATAAACTGCATTCTGCATTTCAACAAATTGCTCTCCGTTGTATAATGCAAGAATTACAGTTTTACCATTTTCAACATTTATTGGTGTAATAGTAAATGATTTCTTATCTTCTGATACTTCTGTTTTAGTTCCTTCAAACTTGATGATGGTAATTGTGTATTTGTTATCATCATAACCCTCACAAGTATAGGTTAAATCTAAAACTGTTTCATCAGATATTGTGGAAAGTGTTACCGTTCTTGCAACATTACTTGGCAAAGTTAGTCCGTCACCTTTAAAAGCACCATCGTGCTTTGCAGTAAGTTTTATTGTTGTTGTAGTTTTTGGAACATAGATCGTATAATTAGTTGTATTAGGAGAATATTCTTTGTCCCATAAGCCAACATTGGTTGAAATGCTGTTCACGGTTCCCAAAACTTTTACAGAAACTGTTTGTTCAGCATAAACACCGCTTCCATCTTTTGCAGTTGCTTTGATTGTAACAATTCCTTTTTTCACAGGAGTTAATAAGCCATCTTCTGTAATTGTTGCAATAGTTTCATCCGATACTGACCATTCAACCGTCTTATTTGTTGTATTTGCAGGAAGTACAGAAACTGTGTACTGTGTTGGTGTATCAATTTCATCAGCACCAACAATGGTGATTTCCTCGGCTAAAATAGGATTGATTTTAATTTCAGCTTTTTCAATACTTGTAAATTCATAAGAATTTCCATCATCATCTACTAAAATTGCATCATCAAGAATTTCAAGCGGTAATATTTCATCCGCAACAGCATTTTCAGAAACATCAAATACAACTTCAAAAGCGTTTAATGTCTGATATGTAGGGATATTGCCATCACCATTATAGATTAAGAACAAATAGTAGTGAGTGTCATTATCTATTGTTTCGTAATCTTGTTCAATTTCAAAAATATCACTTTTGATTTCTTTCACTTCTAAACTGTTAGGAACTTTAAGAGTAAGGCTAAAATATTTTGCTTCCTTATCAGTTGCAAAAGAAACGCCTTGTGTAATACCTTTTTCACCAATATCAGCAGTTGGTGTTCCTTCAAATTCTATCACATTCAGTTTTAGACAAATAACATATAAGGTTATGTTTTCATTGATGGGAGTGTCAATATTATATAAAGTGGTGAGTTCTTTGTCTGTGTATAAGAATACATCATAACCATCTGGTACTACATCGCTTATATCAATAGTTTCTCCAACATTCTGCATTTTTTGGCTAATTTGATTTCCGTCTTTGTCAAGTAATGTAACATAGTAAAAATATGTACGCGATGCACTTGTGAGAGGACGATTATCTGTACCGAATGTTATGTCGTACCATTCCGATTTATTTCCATTGTAATACACGGACGAAAGGCTACTACACCCATAAAATGCAGAATCGCCAATAGACGTAACACTTTTTGGAATAGTTACTGTTGTCAGTTTACTGCAATATTCAAATGCTCCATTACCAATGGAGGTGACGCCACTTTCTATAGTTACACTTGTTAGCCCACAATACCTAAACGCTCTCCATCCAATGCTCTTAACACTTCCAGGAATAGTTATACTTGTAAGAGCACAATCACCAAACGCCCATCCGCCAATTGATGTAACGCTATCTGGAATATTTATGCTTGTTAGCTTGTCACAACCTTCAAATGCACAATCACCAATAGATATAAGACCATCAGGAAGCGTTATATTTGTAATACCATCACAATCGTAAAATGAATAGTGTCCGATAGAAGTAACTCCATCAGGAATTATTATGCTTGTAAGGGCATCAGAATTATCAAATGCATATGGACTAATAGAAGTAACTCCATCAGGAATTATGTATTCAGAATCAGTCTTTGACGTAGGATAAGAAATGATAGTTGTTTTATTTTTATCAAAAAGCACCCCTGATACAGAACAATAATTATCATTATCTGCACTTACATTTATACTTGTAAGACTGTCGCAAGATTTAAACGCGCAATGAGAGATGTATGTGACACCACTTGGAATGGTGATACTTGTAAGTTTGGTCTTGTAAAAGGCAAAATCACCTATGCTTGTTACGTTATCACCAATTGTTATATTTTCCAAACTTGTGCAATTATAAAATGCATAATCATTAATATATACAACACTGTTTGGTATGACTACACTTGTTATATTTTTGCGAGCTAAAAAGGCCTCTTCGCCAATGGTTGTAACAGGATACCCACCAAGAGTATCTGGAATTATAATTTCACCAGAGGCATAATAATCACACTTTGTAATTGTCGCTTGACCATTTGAAAATGTATAAGTATATATTCCTTCTGTTGCAGCTGACGCGCTAATAACACCAAATGCAAGAGTACTAAGTGCAATCATCATAATTGCTAATAAAATTCTCTTTTTCATTTAAAAAACTCCTCCAAAACTCACCGTTTTCATTTCTTGACAACACAAAGTGTTGTCAAAGCACATTTCTATGTGCACAAAAAGCCCTTAAAATAAGGGCTTTTTGTTTATATTTTCTCTTTCAATTTCTTCACAGAAGACACAAGCATTCTGCGAAGTTCTATACAATCATTTTTGAATTTATTAAATTCTTCTTCTGTTATGCTGTTAACTTCATATAGAAGTTCAAGCCAATATTCACTTTCATTGCATTCTTTTAGAGCAATTTCAAATTTAGAAATAAAGTCTTTCGTACCCTGAGCATATTGTGATTCGTGAATATTTGCCCCTACAGAAGTTCCACTTCGGAGTAGTTGGTCTGTTAAAGCATATTCAACTTTGTTTTCTTTCAGAGTTCTACAAAGCAAAACAACAGATTTTGCAAAATCTTTTGATTTGGTTCTCAATATACTTTCAGCCATATAAAACTCCTTTTAGTTTACAGTTTAGAGTTATGAGAGTGCTTCGCACTCGTTATGATATGATTGCCGTTTAATTCAACATTGCCGAAGGCAATTCATAACTTTGCGAAGCAAATTTAAACTTATAACTTATTTCGCAAGAAATTTTTTAGTTTAGAGTTTAGAGTTATGAATTTTGCTTGCGCAAAATGTTATGATATGATTATTTCTTGCGAAATAATCATAGTTGATTTGGCTTTGCCAAATCACTCCCACTCTATCGTACCAACTGGTTTTGGCGTAAGGTCTAAAAGTACCCTATTGATTCCATCTACCTCGGATGTGATACGGTCTGTAATCTTATGAAGCACCTCGTATGGAATTTCTTCGATTGTTGCAGACATAGCATCTGTAGTATTAACCGCACGGATTATTGCAGGCCAACCCTCGTATCTTTTATCGTTTTTAACACCAACGCTTGTAAAATCAGGAACCGCAATAAAATATTGCCAAACTTTTTTGGCAAGTCCGCACTTGTCAAATTCTTCTCTCAAAATAGCATCAGCCTCGCGGAGAGCATGAAGTCTGTCACGGGTAATAGCACCGAGACATCTTACGCCAAGCCCCGGGCCGGGGAACGGCTGACGGTCAACCATTTCTTCGGGTAAGCCAAGTGCCTTACCAACAACACGAACCTCATCTTTGTAAAGGAGTTTGACAGGCTCTACAAGCTCCATAGCCATATCTTCAGGCAAACCGCCTACATTGTGATGAGCCTTTACTCCGTCACTTTCTAAAATATCCGGGTATATTGTACCTTGTGCAAGGAAGGAAATATCATCAAGTTTTGCGGCTTCCTCATCAAAAACCTTGATAAATTCACCACCAATAATTTTTCTCTTTGTCTCAGGATCACTTACTCCTTTTAATAGGTCAAGGAAACGATCTGTTGCATCTATATATATAAGATTTGCATTAAGTCCGTTTTTAAACACCTCAATAACCTGTTCGCTTTCGCCCTTACGCATAAGGCCGTGGTTTACATGCACACACACAAGTTGTTTACCAACCGCCTTTATAAGAAGCGCCGCAACAACAGATGAATCAACTCCACCGGATAAGGCGAGTAAAACCTTCTTATTTCCAACCTGTGCACGAATTTCTGCTATCTGCTCTTGTATAAACGCATTTGCAAGCTCGGGTGTGGTAATGCGTTTCATATCATCAGGTCTTATATTACTACTCATATTCTACCTCCATATATCTTATATACTAAACTATTTATTATCCTCTGCCGGAATATACACAGGGTAGTTTCCGGTAAAACATGCGTCACAACAACCAAGTTTACAGTTTGGCACAAGATTCTGCATCGCATTTATAGAAAGATACGCAAGAGAATCAGCGCCTATTTTCTGTCTTGTTTCTTCAAGTGTCAGCTGACACGCAATCAACTTGTCGCGACTGTCTATATCTGTTCCAAAATAACATGGGTTTAAAAACGGCGGAGACGAAATACGCACATGCACCTCTGTCGCGCCTGCCTCTCTTAAAAGATTAACTATACGGCGGCAGGTTGTACCCCTTACAATCGAGTCATCTACCATAACAACTCGCTTACCCTCTACCGCCTCTCTCATAGCGTTGAGTTTTATGCGAAGCGCCGCTTCTCTCTCTGCCTGGGTGGGCTGGATAAATGTTCTGCCTATGTATCTGTTCTTTATAAATCCAACTCCGTAGGGGATTCCTGATTCATAAGAATATCCAAGAGCCGCATCAAGCCCTGAATCGGGTACACCAATGACAATATCTGCATCAACAGGACTTTCCTGTGCCAGAAACTTTCCTGCATTGAGTCTTGCTCTGTGTACACTTTCGCCCGCTATAATACTGTCAGGTCTTGCAAAATAGATATATTCAAAAACACAAAACGATGACTTATGTCCGCACATCTCGGTTATTGAGGTAAGTCCATCTTTGTTTACCTCAATAATTTCGCCCGGTTCAACATCTCTTACAAATTCTGCGCTAACAGAATCAAGAGCACATGTCTCTGATGCAAACACCCACGAGTCATTAATTTTGCCAATTGAAAGCGGCCTGAAGCCTTGTGGATCTCGCGCTACTACCATTCTCTGCGGAGTCATAATTATCAGCGAATATGCACCGCTAATTTTTTTCATAACTTCCATAAGAGCTTCAGAGGTAGAGTTTGTGTGGATCCTCTCTTTAGCAAGTAAATATGCAATCACCTCTGCGTCGTTGCTTGTGTGAAAAATTGCGCCTTGTTTTTCAAGTTCGCTGCGGATTTCCCCTGCGTTTACAAGGCTACCATTATATACGAGAGAAAATGTACCTTTTTGATATCTTGAAACCAACGGCTGAGCGTTTTCTCTTCCCCTGTCTTTTGCAACGGCGGCACGAACATGTCCCACTGCTGCATATCCCGTAAGTTCTCTGAGAACCAGATCGTTAAAAACTTCTTGTATAAGACCCGTATCTTTGTAATGAAGCATCTGTATAACCCCATCATCAGATAAATTGTTTACCGCTATACCGCAGCTCTCTTGTCCTCTGTGCTGAAGTGCATAAAGCCCATAATATGTAAGCCTTGCAACATCGGTAGAATTGGTTTTATCATATATACCAAATACGCCGCATTCTTCATTGATGCTATCACCGCAAAATATCTCTTCTCTCTTCATCAAAAGTCCTCCGCTATTATAAATTATCGAAATTCGGTATATTTTATATTTTAGTATAAATAACATAAAATTGCAAGTTTTTTTTAGTTTAGACAAAGTCGCTTTTTCAATTTTGTCATTCTGCACAAAGATAGTAATAAAATACCTTTATAACAATCAGATTTTTCACATATTAATTCTGGCACGGCACAAACAAGGTTCGAGTTTTTTATGCTTGAATTTTTTTGTGCATTGTGGTATATTATTTCAAAGGTATACTTACTTTGTTTTATACTAGCATAATATCTTTATGTAATACACCCATGGTAAAAAAGGAGCATTTTTATGAAAATAATTATAATTGGTGCCGGAAAGGTTGGAAAGAAAATTGCTGACCAACTTATTCTTGAGAATCACGATATTATTATTATTGACAATGATATTAACACCATTAATTCCATAATGAATAATCAGGATGTTATGTGCATCCACGGCGACGGAGCTCATTATGAAGTGCAGCTTGAAGCAGGGGTTACTACAGCCGATGTATTAATTGCCACTTCCCCCTCTGATGAGATTAATATGCTCTGTTGCCTGATTGCAAAAAAGCTAGGCGCAAAGCGTTGCATTGCAAGAGTCCGTACTCCAGAGTATTTTAGACAACTCGGATATATAAAGAACGAACTTGGCATCAGTGTCGCCGTCAACCCAGAGTTTGCTGCTGCCTCCGAGATTGCCCGCGTATTACTTCTCTCGGCTGCATCCAAGATAGAGGTTTTTGCCAATGGCAGGATTGAGCTTGTTGAGTTCAAGATAAACGAAACAAGTCCTCTTATCGGGCACACCCTTGCAGAGATATACAAAACACTAAATGTTAAATTTCTTGTCTGCATCGCGCAAAGGAACGGGGAAATAATCATTCCCGACGGCAATTTTATTCCTCAAGCAGGAGACCGTATAAGCATTGCCTCAAACCACGCAGAAGCGGAAAAGTTCTTCAAGAAAATTGAAGAAAGCCACGAAAAGATAAAATCTGTTATTATAATTGGCGGAGGACGCATCGGTTATTATCTGGCAAAGCAATTATCCGAATTTGGTATGACAGTAAAAATAATTGAAAGCGACTACAATCATTGTCTTGAACTATCTGAGCTTTTATCTGGCGTAACTATAATCAATGCTGACGGCACCGACCACAATGTTCTAAAAGAAGAGGGCATTGAGAGCACAGACGCTTTTGCCGCACTCACAGGCATTGACGAAGAAAATATGATAATGTCAATATATGCACACAACAAGAATGTATCAAAGGTTGTTGCAAAAGTAAACAGAGGCTCTTATCTAAATATAGCAAATAATATCGGCCTTGACTGCGTGGTATCACCAAAACAGCTTGCGGCAAATAATATTTTAGGCTATATAAGGGCCATGAAAAACTCTGAACATAACAACAACATAGAAACCATATACAAATTGGTAGATGGCAAAGCAGAAGCGCTTGAATTTGTAATTCGTGAAGAGACAAAATACACAGGGAAAATGCTTCGCGATTTGAAAACTCGCAATGATGTTATAATTGCAGGAATCGTACGCAACAGACGCACAATTATACCAAATGGTAGTGACACATTAGAGGTAGGCGATAGTGTAATCGTTGTTTCTGCGACAGAAATCCTTGACGATCTGGAAGAAATTTTTATTTAATCTCTGAATAATGGTAGGTTTGGATATATGAAAAGAAAACTAATACTTGGAATCGTTGGAAAATTTATGATTATAGAATCTGTTCTTATGCTGCTTTCCTCTTTGGTTTCACTTATTTACAAAGAACATGCTGTCTTAAACAGTTTTATTATATCCGCATTAATTTCGGCGCTCTTGGGCATATCTCTCAGCATGCTCAAACCAAAAAACACCGAACTTTACGCTAAAGAAGGACTAGTTATAATTGGACTTGTCTGGGTAATATGGTCAGCTATTGGCGCCATGCCATTTTTTATAAGTGGCGAAATCCCTCGTTATATCGATGCATTTTTTGAGACTGTTTCCGGCTTTACAACAACCGGAGCAACAATTCTTACAGATATTGAGGCAATGTCAAAAGGATTGCTCTTCTGGCGTTCTTTCACCCATTGGGTAGGTGGCATGGGCGTTCTTATATTCGCTATGGCGCTTGTCTCTGTTTCTGACAAAAATGCGCTTCATCTTATGCGTGCAGAAGTGCCGGGACCTGCAGTGTCAAAACTTGTACCGCGAGGCACAAGAAATGCAAAAATTCTATACGGAATGTATATAGCACTGTGCGTAATCGAATTCACTATGCTTGTTCTTGGCGGTATGCCAGTATACGACAGTATCATTCATACGTTTTCAACTGCCGGCACTGGCGGCTTCAGTTGCAAAAACGCATCGATTGCGGCATACAACAGTGCATATATTGATTGGGTGATTATTGCTTTTATGTTTCTCTTCTCAATCAACTTTAACCTTTATTATTTTACGATAATCAAAAGGTTTTCGGCAGTATGGAACAATTCTGAGTGGAAGATCTTTACCCTTGTAGTTCTATCATGTGTTGCTTTATTAACTCTTAATCTGATGGGCACATATCAAAGCATTGCAGATGCAATACGCCACTCAACATTTATAACTGTGGCAACGATAAGTACTACTGGATTTGGACTTGTTGACTACAATCTGTGGAGCAGTTTTGCAAAAACCATCATTATCGGTCTTATGATAATCGGTGCCTGTGCAGGCTCAACCGGTGGTGGTCTTAAAATATCAAGAATTATAATTATGGCAAAAAACGCGGTAAAATCCGTAAAACTTGTAATAAGGCCAAACTCTGTAAGCAACATTAGGGTCGACGGCAAACCGGTAGAAGACAGTGTTGTACGCTCAGTAATCAACTTTTTTGTAATCTACTTTGCGATTATATTTGTATCAGTTATAATTATATCATTAGATGTTTTAAACATAGAAGAAATTATTACATCGGTAATAACTTGTGTGAACAATGTGGGTCCGGCGCTTGGAGTTGTAGGCCCTGCTGGTAACTACAGTTCTTTAAGCGACATATCAAAGCTTGTACTGAGCCTCGATATGCTACTTGGAAGGCTTGATATCTTCCCCATACTCATATTGTTTATTCCATCAATCTGGAAAAAAAATATAATATAAATTTATTCTTTTGTATATCAATTGCACTATATATTCTGTTTTGTGCCTGTTCTAACAACGCGGCATCCTTGAATGTCCATACGATATAGAGAAATAATTTAAACTTTATAAAGACATATCCATATGCCTCCACGCATATATTTAACCAAAGCATATTTTAAAGCAATATGGGGGGCAATATGTGTGAGATGTTATATTGAAGAGCGAACAGTTGAACTTGCAAAATATATTATAAAAAACAAATGCACCGTACGAGAAGCTGCCAAAAAATTTGGCATTTCAAAGTCGACCGTACATACAGTGAGAGTAACATAGAAACTTTTTATATCGAAGTGGCGTAACTGTGCACCTTTAAGGGATTTTACAAATTTCGAAATCTTTTGACATCGTCTGTATAAAAATCAAAAACACAAAAATCCTGAAAACCGCTTAAATAGTGGCTTTCAGGATTTTTCTTGTTTTAGTCTTGCTCTGTCTGTATTAAAATTTTGAGATGTACGCGAACGCAGTTTTATTCGTTGATTTTTGAGATAATCTGTTTCTCATTCTTTCTTGAAAAACTACTCAACGAATATGAGCGTATTCTTTCTTTCACAATATTTGGTATCAAAAAACCATTTGAAGTTAGTTTTGCACAACGATTGATAATGGTTTTATTTGTACACCCAAGTTTTTTGCTTACTTCTATAGGCGTGAATTCAAACATACGATTTTTAAGAAGATACACTAACAAATCTTTTTCCTTTGTATTCAAATATGATATACTGCCATCCAATTCATCATCTGTAGATGATTTTGACAATTCACAAACCTTATTTGAATATAACTCCATCATGTGAAGAAAATAATTAATCCAAATTTCAGGATGTGGCGGATTTTCTCTGCCGGAATAGTAAAGTGCAGGTAACCCCATTTGTAGAGATGCGTAGTATTCATCAGGATCGTATGCAAAATATTCTTCTAAAGAACCAATTCCGTTAAATCCATAACCATACAAATCAAGTATATATCCGGACATCAATCTTGCAGTACGACCATTACCATCTTCAAAAGGATGTATTGTAACCAACTGATAATGCACAACTGCCGCAATAATAAGCGGGTGGTCATCAGTTGTATTTACATATTCTACAAGTTCATCGAGAAGTGCAGGGATTTCTGTATGTTCTGGCGGTATATATTCAGGAGCTCCGCTTTCTGAATCGTACACAGCAAATAACATCCCGGCAGGCATTTCACCCCTGAGTCCAATTTTCTCCTTTGAAGCACCTTTTTCAACCATTGCCTGAACTTCCAACAGAAGTTCCTTGGAAAAAGGCTCTTTTGCTTTCAATTTTTCTTCAAGCAAATTAAGAGCAAGAAAATAATTTCGCACCTCCTGCTCAGGTTTCAGGAAATGCTTATGTTCATCTCTTTCCATGGCTTCGTTTGCTTGTGCTTCGGTTAAAGGATTTCCTTCGATTTTGTTCGATGCATATGAACTTTTCTTCTTAGAATTTTTTCTAAGCCTATTCTTTGTTACCTGCGGTAATTCAATTGTTTTAAGGCAAAAACGATTTTCGTCAATGGCAGATATCTTTTTTAGAATGTCATTTGTTATAGTAAAGTCGGAGGCCAAGCGGTCTTAGGAAGACAAACCAAATGATCAACTCCT
>JAZLDW010000065.1:0-2251 GCA_045614945.1 Clostridia bacterium
TGCATCTATATTATAATCGATTGGGTATTTTACATACTGAATCTTTCCACCATTGCATAAATTCCAAAAACGATGTTCTAAATTTTGTTTTTCAATTGGTGTGATTTCTTCAGCTACATGGCAATGAAAACTATTACTTACATACGCATGATCCGATACATTTTCAATTATGCCGTATTTTGCACGAAACTGCTGTACCTGTAAGCCTGTCAATGATTCTGCAGGAGTGCCATAGATTGCATATAAGATTTGATCTTCTTCTTTGAATTCAGCAATTTTTTTATTAATATATTCCAACACTTCTAATGCAAATGCCCCGTCTTCTACCAACGATTTTTTATTGTAAAGCTGCTGTAACTCATTCAATGCGGTGATTCCAAAGGAAGCTGTCGCTGTTTTCAAAAGTGGTTTGATTTTATCATGAATGCCAAGATGACCGCCATAAAATCCGCCTTCACAATATGCCAATGGATTCGTTGATGCTCTCATCTCACCTAGATAATCATATGTGCGAATGTGCAATTTGCGAATTAACTTCAAGTAATAATCCAGCACTTCATAAAAATCTTTACTTTCATGACGAGCTTTCGCTAAAATCATTGGAAGGTGCAAACTGATCGCACCAATATTAAAACGACCAACAAATATCGGGGTATCATTTTCATCTGCAGGTTTCATTCCGCCACGTTCATACCAAGGTGACAAAAAGGCGCGGCAGCCCATAGGACTCACAATTTTTCCATATTGCTTGTACATACTTGCTACATAGCCTTCGCCTGTTAAGCTGAGCCAGTCAGGATACATAGTTTTGCTAGAACATAAAATTCCTGCTTCAAATACATCTTCACAAGATTTGCCCGGACCATGCAGTTCATTATCATACAGGAACACAATCTTCGGAAATAATACAGGCTTTTTAAAGCCCTCTTTTCCTTGACCTCCACGACGTACATCAAACATCACTTTCGAAGCCATTTTAGCAAACCGCCCTGTACCGGTACCTGTGGTCACTGTAATAAATGGATAATCACCGCGACTGGAACCTACTGTGTTAAATTTATATTCCCACCCTTGAAACCCTTGCCGGAATTCATACTCGATATCTTTCCAAGCAATTTCTTCTGCTTTTTCGCGAGATAGACCTAACATTAAATATTTTTCAACAATTTTTCTGTAGCTTAACTCTGCATACGGTTCTAAAATCAAATCTACACTTGGGATTGTAAAGCCACCATATTGTTGACTTGCAGCACTTAATACGATATCGCCTATGACATCAAATGCGACATTTAAACTTTTCGGCTCATTATACCAAATATTCCCCATTTCAAAGCCGCCTTTTAATACATAAGCCACATCGAACAAACAACAATTCATTGTGTCGCGACGCGCAGACATATCATGGATATAAATATAACCTTCACGGCAAGCTTGTAATTCTTCTGTAGTTAAGAAAAATTTTTGGTATAGCTCTTTGTTTAACTGATTAAAAATCAAACTACGTTTCGTAGATACTAATGCACTATCTGTATTGCTGTTTTCTTTGTCACCAATATACATAATGGACTGGCTTTTTTTGTACACCTCATCAAGCATATGCACGAAATCTTGTTTATAATTTCGATAATCACGATAACTTTTAGCTACAAGCGGATTGGTATTATCTAAAGCGCTTTCAACAATATTATGCATTTCAGCGATTGGTACTTCTTTAGTAGTTCGGGAACGAACTTTTGCCTCAACAAAACCCGAAATAAATTGCAGATCTGACTCTGTAAACTCAACCATTGCGCGATAGGCAGATTTATTAACTGCTTTCGTCACTTTTGTTACATCAAAAGCTTCTTTAGTACCATCTTTTTTTATTACAAAATATCCTTTCATACTACAACCTTCTTTCTAACAATTATAGTCTACTATAAGGGTAGTATATCATACCCAATTTTAATAAAGTTAAAACTAAATATAGTTCAGATAATCTGTTTTTAACGAAAAGGAACCTACATATAGCTGACATTGCACTTTTATAAACAAAAAAGCTGCCCAACTAGGACAGCAGATTAAGGAGTAATGAAATTGAAATTATCTATATAAACATGTACCTACACATGAAAAATGGACAAAAAAAATCCCGGCAATGACCTACTCTCCCACAAAAAGAATATGCAGTACCATCGGCGCTGGAGGACTTAACTTCTGTGTTCGGAATGGGAACAGGTGTGACCCCTCCGCCATTATCACCAGGATCTTT
>JAZLDW010000066.1:0-11589 GCA_045614945.1 Clostridia bacterium
TTAGGCGTAAAACAACGAAATATCTTGGCAAAATCATTGACGGAAAGCGAGTTTAGTGCTATAATATATAAGTTAAAATGGAATTATATTTAAAGACGGAGCGTGATTGTGTGAAATACGATAGAAACACCCATACACCTGCAGGATTGACAGATGTTCTGGTGCAGGAGTGTGAAATCAAATTTAATATTGAGAAAACAGCGAGAGAGCTCTTTGCACATCACGGTTACCATATGGTGCAGCCGCCGACTTTTGAGTATTATGATGTCTATGATGCGGCAGTGACAAAGCCTGAGAATATGTTCAAGTTCTTTGATACAAATGGGCGTATGCTGGCGCTCAGGCCTGACCTTACGACCTCGGTTGCAAGAATGGCGGCAACAAAACCTCTTGGAGAATTACCATATAGAATTGCGTACCTTGGGAACGCTTTTCGAAACGATGAAGCTTTTAGCCACGCACGACAGAGAGAGTTCTCACAGGTAGGTGTTGAGCTTATCGGGGACAGTAGCGCAAATGCCGATGCTGAGGTTATAGAGATTGCAATAGAGGCGTTGCTTGAGATTGGTGTTACTGATTTCCAGATTGACATGGGACAGGTTGAGTATTACAAAGGAATATCAGAGGCGGCAGGGCTAGATGAGATGCAAAGCGACGCACTCCGTCAAAAGATAAATGACAAGGATTTTGTTGCGATAGAGTGTATGCTTGGCGACTTACAACTTGGAGCGGATATGGAAAAAATTATTCTTGAGCTCCCCAAAATGTTTGGTAATATTGAGGTTGTCTACGAGGCGCTCAAAAATGATGCCATAGGAGATAGTGCACGAGCTGCGCTTGAAAATCTTATCAAGGTGTATGAGATTTTAAAAGATAAGGGACTTGAGAAGTACCTTGCTATTGACCTTAGCATGGTGCCAAATCTTGACTACTACACGGGTATCATAGTAAAAGGCTTCGCGAAGGGTGTTGGTTTCCCGATTTGTTCGGGCGGCAGATATGACAACCTTACAGCAAAGTTTGGACGAAAGCTTCCCGCGACGGGTATAGCTATAGGAATCGAGCGTATTATGACAGCCCTTGAGACGAAAGCTGATATAGATGGCGAGGAAAAATCGTCTGAATATATCACGATTGCTCTGTCAAAGGGAAGGCTTTCTGATTTGTCGGTTGATATATTTGAAAAGCTTGGCTTTAATGTTGCGGAGCTTAAATCAAAGACAAGAAAACTTATATTTACAGATGAGAAGAACAAACTTAAATTTATTCTTGTAAAGGCATCGGACGTGCCCGTCTATGTTGAGTACGGAGCAGCAGATGTCGGAGTTGTCGGTAAGGATACTCTTCTTGAAAGCGGCAAGGATGTATACGAGATTTTAGACCTTGGATTTGGAAGGTGTAAAATGGCAGTCTGCGGTCCTGAGAGCATGAGAGGAAGATTAGACGGTAGGAACATAATGAGGGTTGCAAGCAAATATCCTGCAATTGCGACTGATTACTTCCATAGAGTTAAGGGTCAGACGGTTGATATAATTAAGCTTAACGGTTCGGTAGAACTTGGCCCACTTGTTGGACTTTCTGAGGTTATAGTTGATATTGTCGAGAGTGGAAAGACATTAAAAGAAAACGGACTTGAGGTTTTAGAGGATGTCTGTGAACTCTCTGCAAGACTTATAGTAAACAGAGTTAGTGTAAAAATTCACCGCGAAAGGATAATGGACCTTATCCGTCGCATCAAGGCAGAACTTTAAGATAGGGGGAAACAAAATGAGAATATATCCTGCTATAGACATTATAGACGGTGCGTGTGTAAGGCTTGTTCAGGGAGACTATTCGCAAAAGACAAAGTTTGCTGACAACCCGATTGATGTGGCAAAAAGGTGGCAGAATATGGGTGGCGAGTTTATACATATAGTTGACCTTGACGGCGCAAAGAGTGGTACAATGCCAAATTTTAATCTTATTTGTGACATCGCAAAGGCGGTTGATGTCCCAATCGAGGTAGGCGGCGGAATACGATCTATGGAAGCCGTAGAGAAGTATCTTGATAATGGAGTTGAGAGAGTTATAATCGGAACATCTGCGCTCAGTGACCCTGACTTTGTAAGGACAGCAGTTGAAAAGTATGGTGAGAGAATTGCGGTTGGCATTGATGCAAAGAATGGACTTGTTGCTGTAAATGGATGGGAGGAAGTCAGCCATAAAACTGCGATTGACATGGCAAAGCAGATGGAGGCAATTGGCGTATCCTATATAATATATACAGATATTGCAACCGACGGAATGTTAAATGGACCAAACATTGATGCAATGGCAGAGATGGTATCGGAAGTAAAAACAAAGATTGTTGCATCGGGTGGTGTAACAACGGTTGAAGATATAAAAAAACTTAAAGAGGTTGGTGTAGAGGGTGCAATAATAGGCAAGGCGCTTTACACCGACAGGATTGACCTTAAAATAGCCGTTGATGCGGCAAGATAAAAGATGAAGAGGAGTTTTTAAAATGGCAATAACAGATTTTATTGATGGACTTAAGTTTGACGAAAAGGGACTTATTCCTGCAGTAGCGCAGGATGCGGTCAGTGGTGAGATTTTAATGCTTGCATATATGAACAAAGAAAGCATCAAAATGACACTTGAGAGCGGACATGCCACATATTTCAGTCGCAGCCGTCAGGAGCTTTGGGAGAAGGGTTCTCACTCGGGACATCTGCAGCATGTTAAAGAGATATTGGTAGATTGCGATGCAGATGCACTTGTTTTAAAGATAGAGCAAGTCGGTGCGGCTTGTCATACAGGCAACCCATCTTGTTTTTATCGTAAGGTGATAGATGGCAACCTGGTTGAAATTCCGACGGGAATTGATACAAACCCAAAAATTCTCTACGATGTTTATAACATTATAGTTGACAGAGTTAAAAACCCAAAAGAGGGCTCATATACAAATTACCTTTTTGAAAAGGGTATTGACAAGATGCTCAAAAAAGTGGGCGAGGAAGCAGCAGAGGTTATTATTGCTTCTAAAAACTATGTAAAATCAGAGGTACAGTACGAGACGGCGGACCTTCTTTATCACCTCTCTGTTGTACTTGTAGAGCAAGGTCTTACATGGGATGATATCTATGCAGAGCTCCGCACGAGGTATAATAAATAATGAGTGGGATATACAAAAAGCTCTTGGCGTCGGCGCTGATTGTCATAATCGTGTGCACATATCTGATAGGAGTTAATTTAATCAAAAGAATTGACAGAGTTGATGATATAAAAGATTCTGTGCCGATAACTAAAACCGAGCAAGAAGCAGAGACAGAGCTGGGCGATACCGTCAATAAAATCAATATAAACACTGCGACGATGAGTGAACTTACAAAACTTGGTGGAGTGGGTGAAACTCTTGCAAAGAGGATAATTGCAAGAAGAGAAGAAACGGGGATATACACATCGATTGACCAACTTTTAGAGATAGACGGGCTTGGCGAGGCAAAGTTTAACACTATTGCACCGTTTGTAACGGTTGAGTAATTGAGATAGAACAAAGAGGTGTTTTAAAAATGGGATTTTTCATCAGTTCATTTGACAAGCCGGGCAAGGGTATAGACCCGGACGCCCCACAGAAGAGAAGCTTTTTCAGGTTCTTTGATATTTTCTTTCGCAAATTCTGGCATTTTGTAAGAACAAATCTTTTGTACAGCCTGGCGTTGATACCTACATTTGTGATAATTTTTTTAATATCAATATTTTTTCTTGGCAGAGTATTTTTAAATGTCAGCAGTCAGATTGCGCCTGATGATATGTCAACAGTTATGATAATATCAGGGCTGATTGTTACTAACCTTTATATAGCTTTGTGGGGGACAGGCCCTGCAACTGCAGGTATGACCTATATAATGCGAAACTTCTCAAGAGAAGAACATGCGTTTATCTGGAGTGATTTTAAAGACACTGTAAAATCTAACTTCAGGCAGTCGCTGACAGTTTTTGTTATAGATATATTTGTGCTGGCGTTTTCGTATGTGGCGATAGTTGTATACTCAAATGTCGGTGGAATAATAGGACTTTTAAGATATGCTGTGTATGTATTTATTGTTGTATATACCATGATGCATTTTTATATCTATCCGATTATGATTACATTTGATTTGCCACTTAAAGATATATACAAAAACGCACTTATTTTTACTATTGGTCATTTGGCGTCAAACTTATTTACTTTTCTTATGGTGTTGTTAGTACATGCGGTACTGCCAATATGCGCAATATGGTACGGTGGATTTGCGTTGATACTGCTTCTTGTTATTATTCTTGAACCGGTTATAGTGCAGGCATTCTCGTCATTTTTAGTAAATTTTAACGCGTATCCAAAAATTAAAAAATACATGCTTAAAGATATACAGAGCACAGACGACACAGAAGAAGCGGAATAAAATATAGATTATGTAAAATGGAGGTGAGGATTTTATGAGTATGCTGGATGAGATATATGGACCGGACGACCTTGAGCGTTTAAATAACGATGAACAAAAAATCCTCGCTACACAGATAAGGGAATTTCTAGTCGACAAGGTCTCCAAAAACGGAGGACACCTGTCATCAAACCTTGGCGTTGTAGAATTGACCATTGCCCTGTGCCTTGAATTTGACCCTTTTTATGACAGAATTATATGGGATGTAGGGCATCAATCATATGTATACAAAATGCTGACCGGCAGGGCGAACAAGTTTGATACTTTGCGTAAGATGGACGGACTTTCGGGATTTCCTAAAATATCCGAGAGTGATGCAGATGCTTTTAACTCGGGACATAGCTCAACATCTGTTTCTGCGGCTGCAGGGTTTGCAGCATCCGCAAGATTAAGTGGCAGCGACGCTAAAGCTGTGGCAGTTATAGGTGACGGCGCCATGACAGGCGGGATGGCTTTTGAGGCGCTTAACCATATTGGTAGTACCAAATTGCCGGTTATTGTTGTTTTAAATGATAATGGAATGTCAATCTCCAAAAATGTAGGAGGGCTTTCAAAAACATTAAAAAGAATAAGGACCACTCAAAAGTATCTCAGACTAAAGGCGGAGGTCAAGTCTGCTCTTGATAATATTCCTCGTGTAGGAAGGTCGCTTAAAAAATTTATTCATAGATTTAAAAAGGTGGTTAAGAAAATCTTGCTGCCAACCACATTGTTCGAGGACCTTGGCTTTAAATACCTTGGACCGATTGGTGGACACGACATTTTGCAGCTTCGTACGGTTTTAAAAAATGCAAAAGAACTCAATGAGCCTGTCATTGTTCATATACACACCCAAAAGGGCAAGGGTTATGGCCCTGCCGAGAAAAACCCCGGAATTTTTCATGGTATATCAGGGTTTGATAAGACGACCGGAATGCCGAAAAAGAGAGACAAGGATTGGTCTGAGTCGTTTGGAGAACAAATATGTCGTATTGCAGAGCAAAACGAAAAAGTTGTTGCTGTAACGGCGGCAATGCCGCTTGGAACAGGGCTTGAAAAGTTTGCAAAAAAATTTCCAGATAGATTTTTTGATGTTGCAATAGCAGAGCAACATGCGGTAACATTTTCGGCAGGCATGTCAAGGTCAGGACTTGTGCCTGTTGTGGCGATATACTCAACATTTTTGCAAAGGGCGTATGATCAGATTATACACGATGTTGCGCTTATGGGAGAACATGTTGTATTTTGCATAGACAGATGCGGCCCTGTCGGTAGTGATGGAGAAACACATCAAGGTGTTTTTGATATAGCTTATATGACACAGGTACCATCTATGACGGTTTTGTCGCCGTCGTCAGAAGAAGATCTTGGGCAGATGCTCGATTTTGCAGTTAATCAGGCTACGGGGCCTGTTGCTGTCAGATATCCAAGAGGAACGGTTAAATTGGCTGATGCCGAAAAGATTGCTGCAACAAAGTCGCGACTTTTAAAAGACGGCGATGATGTCCTGATTGCAGCGGTGGGAACATGCGTCTATGATGCGCTACGCGCTGCAGATATATTAAAAGACATAGGAATAAGTGCAGCAGTTGCGGATGTGAGATGTATAAAGCCTATTGACAAGGAATTTATGTCTAAACACTCAAAGAATAAAAAGGTAATTGCCTCGGTTGAGGATGGGATAGAAATTGGTGGCTTTGGTCAGCAACTGGAGTGTTTGCTCGGCGTGCCTGTTTTAAAGTTTGCATATCCAAGCGAACCTATCTGTCAAGGCAGCACAGAGCAGATAAAAAAGAAATATAAGGTAGATTCAGAAGCAATGTCCGCGACAATAGCGAAGATGATATAAAAGGTGGTGTGTCTTGTGGCAAAACAAAGACTTGACGTGTACCTTACAGAAAGTGGAATGGTTAGAAGCCGCAGTGAGGCACAGTCTATAATTATGGCGGGCGAGGTTTACATTAATAACCAAAAGGCATCAAAAGCAGGCGAGCAGGTTAAGGGTGATGAGAAGATAGAAATCCGCAGCAGTGCCAAAAAGTATGTCAGTCGCGGTGGCCTCAAGCTTGAAAAGGCAATAAAGGTGTTTCCTGTCTCTCCAAAAGGAAAGGTCTGCATGGATATAGGTGCATCAACAGGTGGGTTTACAGATTGTATGCTTCAAAACGGAGCCCAGAGGGTATACGCTGTAGATGTCGGTTATGGTCAACTTGCGTGGTCGCTTCGAACCGATGAGCGTGTCATTAACATGGAGCGTACCAACATAAGATATATAGAAGAAAATGATATGAAGGAAAAAATAGAATTCTTCTCGGTTGATGTTTCGTTTATATCACTTGCGCTTGTTCTGCCTGTTGCGTGGAGGATAGGCAGCGATGAACTGACGGGAGTGTGTCTGATAAAACCGCAGTTTGAGGCAGGGCGTGACAAGATTGGCAAAAAAGGTGTGGTTCGTGACAGCGAGGTTCACAAAGAGGTAATCAAAAAGGTTGTGGATTTTACGGAGGAAATAGGATTTGCAGTGAAGGGCATTGATTATTCGCCGATTAAAGGGCCTGAGGGAAATATAGAATATTTAATGTATGTATCAAAAATTGGCGAGAGTGTTGAAATTGATATTGATGCATTGGTTGATAAATCTCATACAGAGATATGAATGGGGTGATTTGTACCTATGAAAAATATAGTTGTTGTCCCAAATGAAATGAGAGATCAGAATTTGTGCGAGACAAAAAAGGTTGTAGAAATTTTAAAAGGTTACGGCGCAGATGTCTTTGCTGAAAATCGGTACAGAAAAGTGCTTGGCGAGGTTGCCTTATATGGCAGTGCGGAGCAGATTTTTAAGAATGCTGATGTGGCAGTTGTTCTCGGCGGAGACGGAACAATCCTTGGTGTTGCACAGACAGCGGCGAAATATGGCGTGCCTATTGTAGGAATAAACCTTGGTAATTTAGGGTTTCTTGCGCAGGCAGAAAAAGGCGAGTACGCCTTGTTTGAATATATGTTCAGCGGAGACTACAGAGTCGAAAGTTGCATGATGCTAGATGCGGTTGTTGTTAAGCAGGGAGAAGAAGGAGAGAGGTTTCTTGCACTTAATGACATTGTTGTAAAAGCCGGTGGAGACTCTAAAATTGCAAAAGTGTCAGTTGCTGTAAACGGGACAAACATAGGGACATATCTTGCAGATGGAGTAATAGTTGCAACAGCGGTAGGCTCAACAGCTTATTCCCTTTCGGCAGGAGGGGCCATACTTCACCCTGACCTTGATGCGGTGATAATTACGCCTATTTGTCCACATACATTAAAAGCCAGAAGCACAGTAGTGCCAGGGGAGGATGAAATATGGATAAGCCCTGCAGAACCATATCGCTCTGATATGTCGGTTATAGTAGATGGCAGAGCGGTTGGGATTTTGGAAAAAGGCGAGTTTATAAAAATAACAAAGTCAAAGTACAGGACAAGACTTATTAAGCCACAAAACAGAAACTTTTTTGATGTACTGAGAGAAAAATTATCAGATTAGTAAGTAAGGGGGGATACCGATGCTGAGAGAACTCCATATTAAAAATATAGCAGTAATCGAAGAGGTTGCCGTTGAGTTTAACGAGGGATTTCAGGTGTTGACGGGTGAAACAGGTGCCGGAAAATCAATATTGATTGATTCTATCGGAATGGCACTTGGCAGCCGTGGCAGCCGTGACCTTATCCGCACAGGGGCAGAGTATGCGTCGGTGGACCTGGCCTTTGAGATTGAAGAAAACGAAACCATAGAAAGACTTACAGAACTTGGTATAGAGTGCGAGGACGGAACCGTCTTAATCAGTCGCAGACTATTTCCTGACGGCAAGAGCAAGTGCCACATAAACGGCAGACTTACACCCCTTAATGTTGTCAAAGAAGCAGGGGCGTTTTTGCTGACAGTACACGGGCAGAACGATAACCAAAGCATACTTATGCCAAAAACACATATCAGATTTGTAGACGAGTTTGGTGGGGCGGCGGAACTTATTAGTCAGTACAAGAAGAAATTGACAGTTGTAAAAGGAATAGAAAAATCTCTTGAAGAACTTCAGGCAGACGAACATGAAAAAGAAAAGATGATAGAGCTTCTCAGCTTTCAGGCAGATGAGATTGAGATGGCAAAATTAAGGCCGGGTGAAGAAGAAGAGCTATCAGAGCGACGCAGCTTTTTGCAAAATGCAGAGCAGATTGCAGAGTCTGCTTGCGGTGCGTACTTTGCACTTCATGGTGGAGATGAGAGCGACAACGGCGCCTGTGATGCACTTGCAGATGCAATAAGACGACTTGAGTCCGTAAAAGACTACGATGCAAAACTTATGCAGTATTATGAGGTTTTATCATCAGTCATGGCAGACATGGACGATGTGACAAGAGAACTTCGTTTCTACAAGGATGGAATTGACTACAGCATGGAAGAACTTGACGAGACCGAAACAAGACTTAGCTTGATAGGTGGTTTAAAACGCAAGTATGGACAGAGTATTGAAGAAGTTATAGAATATGGCAGGTTGGCAAGAGAAAGACTTACAGATATAGAGAGAAGTGATGAGAGAAGACTTGAACTTACCAACGAGCTAAACAAAGAAAAAGCAAACCTTGCAGAAATTGCAGACAAGTTGACAGAGAAAAGGAAAAGTGCGGCAATATCTTTGCAGGAGAGAATAATGAAGGAACTTTGTGACCTTGATATGCAAAAGATGAGGTTTTCAGTAAGTGTTGCACCTCTTGAGGATGAAGACGGAAACCTAAGATTTGGCGCAGATGGTTGCGATAGGGTTGAGTTTTTAATTTCGGCAAATCCCGGCGAGGATTTAAAACCGATGTCAAAGATTGCATCAGGTGGCGAGATGTCGAGAATTATGCTGGCGATTAAATCAGTGTTGTATGATTCTGACAGCATAGAGACAATGATTTTTGATGAGATTGACACGGGAGTATCAGGAAGAGCGGCGCAGAAAATATCCGAGAAAATGGGAATGCTCGCATCATCAAGGCAACTTCTGTGCATAACTCACCTTGCGCAGATTGCTGCTATGGCAGATCATCATTATATGATAGAGAAAATGTCAAACGGAGAGAGCACAAAGACTATTGTCAGACACATAGAGTCAGATGAGCGTGTGACCGAACTTGCAAGAATTATAGGTGGTGTAAAAGTCACAGGGCTTACTCTGAGTGCGGCACAGGAGATGCTTGATATGGCAAAGGCCTATAAGACATCAGGAAGATAAGGTTTTGTAAAGGGTGACAAACGAAATGGTGCAGACAGGATATGTAGTAGAGGTGACAGATAACGGCGTAAAGGTTCGTGTAGACAGAGAATCTGCCTGTGGCGGCAATTGCGTTAGTTGCAAAGGTTGCCCGACCTCTGCAGTGATTGTGGAGTGCACTACGCTGCAAAAGGTTGAAGTCGGCGATGAGGTAAGACTGGTAATGAGAAGCAGCAGTTTCTTTAAAAAAGCTGCCTTGGGATACGGAGCTTTGACAGTTCTGATGATTATAGGTGCTGTGGCTGGCTACTGTGTCTTTAAATCTGAGGGTGCTTCGGTACTAGGCATGCTTGTCGGTATTGCGCTTGGTCTGTTTTTTCTGAAGATTGGATATAAAAAAAGCGAAAGCGAAATAGAGGTAACAAAGATATACACGCAAGTTTAATGAGAGGGATTGGCAGAGTATGTTGATTTCCGCCCACAATCTTGAAAAAAGATTTTCAGACAACATAATATTTCAGAATGTAAGCCTGACCATAGAGGACAAGCGTCGCTATGGTCTTATTGGCGTAAATGGAGCAGGTAAGTCAACTCTCTTGTCGGTGCTTCTTGGTGAACTTGATTATGATAATGGTGAACTTTATACAAAGTCAGGGATTAGTGTTGGAGTGCTTAAGCAGAACTCAGGTCTTGAGCGTGACAGTACAATAATCGCAGAAATGCGACTTGCTTTTCGGGATGTTCTTGATGCTGAAGAGGCTATGCGTGATATTGAATATAAGATGTCTGACTTTACAGATCACAATAGTCAGGAGTATCGTTCACTTGCGGCGGCGTATGCTGCAAAACAGGCGTATATTGACAGTCGGGATGGTTACAACATGGATGTAAAAATCAAGACTGTTTTAAATGGTATGGGTTTTACTGACAGACAGCTCGACACACCTATAAACATACTCAGCGGTGGCGAAAAAACAAGACTTGCAATTGCGAGACTCCTGCTTGAGGAACCCGAACTTTTAGTCCTTGATGAGCCTACAAACCATCTTGATTTTAAGACTCTAAATTGGCTTGAGGAATACCTTATAGATTATAAGGGTGCAATCTTTGTAGTGTCCCACGACAGATATTTCTTAGACAAAATCGTGGATAATATATTTGAGATAGAAAGAGGCAGACTAAACACCTACAAGGGCAACTATTCTTCCTATCTTGTGCAGAAAGAAGAGCGACTTGAGCGCAGCATCAAAGAGTATCAGGCGCAGAGAGAGGAGATTGCCAAACTTCAGGATTATGTGGACAGAAATATGGCAAGGGCATCAACGTCGGCCAGTGCAAAGTCAAGACAAAAGGTTCTTGACAATATGGAGATTTTAGAGGACCCTGAGTTTGTAAACAAGAAAATCCGTCTGCGGTTTGAAAAAACCAAAGAGTCATATAAAGATGTGTTGAATGTAAGCAACCTGACGATAGAGGTCGGGGATGAGCGAAAAGAACTGTGTAAGAATGTAAATGTTTCTGTAAAGCGCGGTGAAAAAATCGCCGTAATCGGAGAAAATGGAATAGGTAAGTCATCGTTTTTTAAGATTATACAGGATATGATTCCTCATTACACGGGTGAGGTTGTGTGGGGTAAGAACACAAGCATAAGTTATTATGAGCAGGAGAATTTGAATCTAGACCCCAAAAAGCAGGCGATAGACGAACTCTGGGACAGATTTCCGCATATTCCAGAGGCGCAGATACGCAGAATGCTTGGTAATGTCTTGCTGACGCAGGAGGATGTGTTTAAGCCTGTTGGGGTAATAAGTGGTGGTGAGCGAGCAAGACTTGCACTTTGTGTAATAATGCTTGAAAAGTCAAATGTACTCCTCCTTGATGAGCCTACAAACCATCTTGATTTAAGCTCTAAAGAG
>JAZLDW010000067.1:0-29957 GCA_045614945.1 Clostridia bacterium
CTGTGGGATAACATGTGGTCAAATACCTTTGTAAGTAAAAAAATAAAAGCCTTAAAATACGGAAACACGCATATTAAAGGCTTTTATGATGGTGCGAGTGTTCATAAAGTGTCAAAACAAACTCACAAAAAGTTGGTAGCAACAGCAAGTCGTGGTGAAGGTGTTTACAACTAAGCAGACGAGCCGAGCGTGACTTTTTGTAAAGGAGCAAGAGCGGCGGAATGAGTGAACTCTGATTTTTACATAAAAAATCAAAGCAAGCGATATACAGCTTGCTCTGACGTGGTGCGGATGACAGGACTTGAACCTGCATGAAATCGCTTTCACATGGACCTGAACCATGCGCGTCTGCCAATTCCGCCATATCCGCATATGTAAAAGTTTATTGTCGGTTGTTCGCAAAACAACCGACAATGATTATTCTATCACAATTTTAAATACAAGTCAAGAAATTTATAGATATCGTAAAAGCGCACTCAGTTTGAGTGCGCTTTATGGTTTTTGCGGTCACAATAGGTGTAATACTTTTTTGTGGCACCCCCGACCGGAGTCGAACCGATGACTAATCCTTAGGAGGGATTTGTTATATCCACTTAACTACGGGGGCACATAATTAGTTTTTTAAACAAATGTCAATATGCTTTGATGACGGGTGCTCTTTAGTTAGAAAAAGACTATTCATAAGAATAGCCTTTTTCTGGAGCTGCCCAGCGGATTTGAACCGCCGACCTCTTCCTTACCAAGGAAGTGCTCTACCTACTGAGCTAGGGCAGCAAATGGCGATCCGGATGGGGTTCGAACCCACGACCTCCAGCGTGTCAGGCTGGCATTCTAACCAACTGAACTACCGGACCAACTAAATTTAACTTAGTTATGATACCACATTTTAGAATTTATGTCAATACAAAAAATCAAAAAATTTATACCCATAAAGCGCTCTGCTACAAGGATGAACCTGGCCATGTAAAAGTTTTTCCTTCGAGATAGCCAAGGATATCTGAGTCTGTTTTAAAGTCAAAATATATTTTATATGAAACAAGATGTTGAAACGATCCGCTATTGTCTGCGTTGCCGCCATACTTGATATCGCCAAGCAGAGGACATCCTATGTGTGAGAATCCAACACGAATCTGGTGGGTGCGCCCTGTATGAAGTTCCACCTCTATAAGTGCGGGGGAGCCGCCCCTAAGGGTTTTGTAGGAAGTCCTGCAATAACTCGCATTTCTTCCTTTTGGCTCCGTATCAGAAAATACCATTCGACGGTTCTTTTCGTTCTTAATAAGCCATCCGCAGATTGTGCCGTGCGGTGGAGAGGGAGTCTTTTCGGTTTCGCAAAGGTAAAACTTGCGGACTTCACGATTTTTTATTTTATCTGTTATAATGCGAAGGGCGCGTGCGTTTTTTGCCGCAATAACAAGCCCCTCGGTGTTGCGGTCAATGCGGTGGCACAGAGAGGGTATAAACAATGGGGTTGAGTTAAGGTCTACATCACCTTTTTTATACAGGTAAGAGCGGACACGACTCTCTAGTGAGTCGCAGATATCATCTGTATCCTGCGAGGGCATTCCCGATGGCTTGTCGGCAATCAGAATGTTTTTATCCTCGTAAACAATGTTGATATCAGGCGATGCCGTCTGCCATGAAAACTTGCTTGTTATATTTTCAAAAAATTCGTCGTTGATATAGATTTGCACAACATCGCCAAGGCGCAGACGCTCTGCGCCGTCCTTGTGCTTGCCATTAATGCGCACCTTTTTCTTTCTAATAGATTTGTATACTTCGCCTGATTTTATATTAGGCATTACCTTGAGCATAAACTTGTCAAGGCGCACTCCGTCACTATTTTTGTCTATTATAAATTCCCTCACAAGTACTCAGCCCTTTCCTTAAAATCCAAAAATCCTATTAGCAATCTCTACATCTGCTCTTGCGTCTGCAACATAAAAATCGGCGCCGACAAATTTTGCATATTCATCGGATAAAACCGCTCCGCCAACCATAATCTTTGCAGGACAGCCTGCTGCCCTCAGTTTTTCTATGGTGTTTTTCATAGAAGAAACAGTTGTTGTCATAAGGGCGCTGAGCCCAATTAATTTTATGTTGTTTGCAAGTGCTGCCTCGGTAATTTCGGCAGCGGATACGCTTTTGCCAAGATCGATAACATCGTAGCCGTAATTCTCAAGCAACATTTTTGCTATGTTCTTGCCAATATCGTGAATATCACCCTCGACTGTTGCAAGAAGAACTTTTCCTCTTGAAACAATTTTCTTATCAGACGAGGAGCTTTTTCTTAGAAGCTCAAACCCGCTTTTTGCCGCCTCTGCCGCCTGCATAAGCTGCGGAAGAAATATAATACCTTTTTCGTAACTTTTGCCAACTGCGTCAAGGGCGGGGATGTAGTAGTTTTCGATAATATCCATAGGGTTGCTCCCTGCAGAGAGAAGCTCACGCGTTTTTGCCGACGCCTCATCTTTTAAGCCTTTTTCTATAAGAGTACAAAGGTCTTTTTCTGCCTCTTGGGATGATGAAGATATATCCACAGTGTTTGAGTAAAAAGAAATGTATTCTTTTGCATCCGTGTCATTGTTGTTTAAAACCCTGAAAGCGCGTACCGTGTCCATAACCTCTGTAGACATCGGGTTGATTATGGCGCAGTCAAGTCCTGCGCCGAAACAAGCACCAAGAAAAACTGAATTGAGTTTTGGTCTGCAGGGAAGACCAAAAGAAACATTGCTTACGCCAAGCACTGTTTTAACACCCAATTTATTTTTTACAAGAGAGACGGCCTTTATGGTTTCCTTTACGAGCGACTGTTGGGCAGATGCTGTAAGAACAAGACAGTCAACAATTATATCCTGTGATGAAATTCCGTATTTTGCTGCTGTATTAACTATTTTCTCAGCAATTATAAGGCGTTCCTCGGCGGTTTCGGGGATTCCGTTTTCGTCAAGGGTAAGAGCCACAACGGCGGCACCATATTTTGCGGCAATGGGAAAGATTTTTTCCATGCTATCTGACTTTGCACAGACAGAGTTTATTATGGGCTTACCCCTGTAGATCCTGATTGCTGCCTCGATTGCGGCAGGGTCAGAGCTGTCTATTTGCAGAGGAAGATTTACGACTGACTGAATTTCCTCTGTAGCACGGCGAAGCAAATATTTTTCGTCAACATCAGGAAGACCACAGTTGACATCTAAAATGTCGGCTCCCGCATCGCTCTGGCGGACCGCTTCTTGCATGAGATACCCAAAGTCGCGACTGCGTAACTTTTCCTTGAGCAATTTTTTGCCGGTCGGGTTTATTCTCTCGCCGATTATGGTTATTTTGTTATCAAGTTCAACTGTTTTTGTGCCCGATGTAAGAGCGCATATAGGCTCGTGAGAGATTTTGGTTCTCCTTTTGTTTGGTAATTTGTCACACAGAGCCTTGATGTAGTCAGGGGTTGTTCCACAACATCCCCCAAGTATTGCCGCCCCGCTTTTTGCAAGACCAATCATATAGTCGCTGTATTTATCTGCGGAAATGTCGTAGCATGTTTTTCCGTTTTTGAGCTGCGGCAAGCCTGCATTTGGTTGAACCAGGACAGGGACGGTTGAGTATTTAAGAAGCTCCATAACAATTGGGGAGAGCTCATCCGGCCCGAGCGAACAATTTATGCCAAGGGCGTCAACTTTGAGAGCTGACAGAGCTATTGCCTCTGTTTTGGGGTCACATCCGACAAAGGTTCTTCCGTCGCTTTGATAGGTCATGCTCACAAAAACGGGAAGATCACAGTTTTCTCTTGCGGCAAGAACCGCGGCCTTGACCTCAAGCAAATCAGACATGGTCTCAATTAAAATCAAATCTGCGCCACTGCGCTTGCCTGCAACCATCTGTCTTGCAAAGGCGTCATACGCCGCCTCAAAGCTGAGGGTGCCCATAGGGTGCATCATCTGTCCGAGAGGGCCTACATCAAGCGCGGTGTATTTTGCGCCGCTTTCTTTTGCAAGTGTAACTCCTGCAGAGATGACTTCTTCGACATCGTATCCGCATCCACGCAGTTTAAATTCGTTTGCCTGAAAGGTGTTGGCGGTTATAATATCTGCCCCTGATTTTACATAGGAAGAATGTATATCTCTTATAACATCGGGGTTTGTTATGTTATAAAGTTCTGGCAGAGAACCTGCAGGAAGCCCTGCCGCCTGAAGCATCGTGCCCATCGCTCCGTCAAAAATAAGTATGTTCTTTTCTAGGTATTTAAGTATTTCGCAAGTCATATCTAAAATCCTCTCGGTTATTTATTTTCTATATGAACAACTGTCACGCATGCTACAGTTGTTACAAGTGTTTTTGCAGGAAAAATCGTCTGGGTTTTCTTCGGTACAGATACCTATAAATGCAGTTACAGACTTGGTTGGCAAGAGCATAAGCTTATCCGTCAGGGATACGCCGATTTTTCTGTCTGTGCCTAAAAGCCTACAAACATCTCTCTGCAAGGAGAGGGGCAAATCTCCGTATCCTGCGCTGAACCTCTCTCTCGCGAAACAACTGTTTGCAGCGGCAATGGAGGAAATTTCGCTCTCGGCGTGGTCACACACCTTTTCGATAAGGTCGGTCGCACATGCGTCGTATATTATCGCGCGTGTCATATCGGTAAACTGAGCCCTGCGTATCAAGACATCTGCCTCGTGCCCCAGAGTTGCCGCTAACATGTAACAGCAGTGACATCCGGAAAGTCTGTCCCTGGCGGTTCTGCCAGATAGCCGCATATCACAACATGCAAGATATATGGCATCACTGTCATGAATCAGGTCAAAGCTTTGATGTATGTATTTGGGTCTGACAACAGAGCAAAGATTTGTTGCACATTCGTCTATAAGCAGGTCTGTCTGTGGATCGCTGCCACCCTTTATGCCAAGGTATCTTAACACCTCGGACTTGTCAATTTTATAATTCATATAAAATCGCTCCCGTATATGTTATAGGTTTTTTGAATATCTCCCGGGAGAAATCCCGACGCTTGCGGTAAAGGTGCGTATAAAATTTGAGTAATCACGAAAGCCGCACATAAGTGCGGTGTCGGATACATTGTTGCCTGCCTTGAGAAGCTTCTTTGCCTCGGCAATTCTTTTGCCTATTATATACTTCATAACTGTTGTGCCAAGGGTTGATTTAAAGATTTTGCAAAGCTGATTGACAGATATGTAAGAATATTTCGCAACATCATCAAGGGTGATGTTGTCTCCAAAATGTTCGTTTATATAAACGATGGCGCGTTTAATCGGGATACTTGGAGAGGCGGAGTGGATAGCGTTGTGATGCTCAAAGAACGCTTTGTTTGCAAGAATCAAAAGTTTTATCGCAATTGTTGATTTGTAAATATCATCACCATAGCCCGTGTCTTTTTTAAATTCTTCAAAGAGTCGGATTGCCTCTTTTGTTTCTTCGTCGGTCAAATGGGTCTTGTTAGAGGCTTTTTCTCTGTCTGCATAAAAGCAGGCCGATAGGTTGGTGCTCTCTGTAGACAGAGAAAATATAAATTCAGGATGAAGCTGCATTATGTATCTATCGTCCTCTCCGCTGCCGCACAAGGTAAGTTTGTGGGGCTCAAACTGATTTATAACAAACAAATCTCCCGGCTGAACATCGTACACTTTATTGTCGATGAGAAAGTTTCTGCCGCCACTGATGCAAAGCATAAGTTCGCAACATTCGTGGGTGTGTATATTCAGATTGCCCGACCCTGACCTCGAATGAAAAACCCCAAAGCTCTTTTCCTCGGTTGCATGTTTGATTGCGTCGGAGCAATTGCTAAACAAAACCTCCATAATCTGCGCCTCCTGCGTATTTAAAAGTTGTTGTACATATATTATATACCTTTTGTGTGAAATTTGCAATATAAATGGTGAAAAAAGCAAAACACTTGATAATCTTAAGTGCTATACTGTTAATATAATAGATGAAACAAAGCTAAATGGAGGTATAATTATGGAAGTAAGATACGGTGCCAACATGGCAGATGTTAAAAAGTATACAACAGAGGAGCTCAGACGCGAGTTTCACATCAGTGCGCTTTTTCACGCTGATGAGGTAAAGATGGTATATAGCCATATCGATAGAATTATTACTGCAGGTTTTATGCCGGTGAGCAAGGAGCTAAAGCTTGAAGCAGGCAAGGAGCTTGCGGCTGATTACTTCCTTCAGAGACGCGAGATGGGATGTATCAACATTGGTGGTGCAGGTATAGTTACTGTAGACGGCGTTGATTATGAGATGAATCCAAGGGATGGCATATATATAGGTATGGGAAACAAGGAGATTTCATTCAAGTGCATTGATGCACAAAATCCGCCGAAGTTCTATGTGAGCTCTTGCCCGGCACACAAGGAATACCCAATTGTAAAGATTGATATAACAAAGGCAAAGAAGGTTCCGTGCGGCTCGACTGAGGATTGCAACAAGCGTGTAATCAATCAGTACATCCATCCGGAAGTTATGCAGAGTTGTCAACTTGCTATGGGACTTACACAGCTTGAACCCGGTTCAAACTGGAACACTATGCCAAGCCACACCCATGAGAGAAGAATGGAAGTTTATATGTATCTTGACATGGACGAGAACGATGCGGTGTTCCACATGATGGGTCAGCCACAGGAAACACGCCACATCATCATGCATAACGAAGAGGCGGTTATCAGCCCAAGTTGGTCAATTCATTCAGGTGTTGGCACAAAAGCATACTCATTTATTTGGGCAATGTGTGGTGAAAATCAGGAATTTACAGACATGGACTTTATTGAAACAAAAGATTTAAGATAATATTATGCCTCGCCGACCGAAAGGTTGGCGAGGTGTTTATATTCAGGAGAAAAGACTGTATGAATAAAACAAGCATCAAAAGCATTATAATGTGCGCTACATTTTCTGCAATGATAATTGTCGGCGCATATATAAGAATTCCCATTCCGCCTGTGCCACTTACTATGCAGACATTTTTTGTTTTACTGTCGGGCATGGTGCTTGGGCCCAGGCTTGGGGTATGCAGCGTTTTGATATACATTGCTCTTGGGGTTGTCGGCTTGCCTGTTTTTTCGGGAGGAACAGCAGGAATTAGCAGTATAATGATGCCAACCTTTGGGTATGCGATTGGTTTTATTCCTGCGGTGTATGTGTCAGGCAGGATATCGGGAAATTCATATAAAAGTCTGTTGTTGTCAGCTCTTGTAGCTATGAGTATAATTTATGTCTGTGGTACAGGATATTATTTGCTGCTGGAGCAGGCTGTTATGGGAAACGATATAAGGATTTCTGAGTTTTTAATCAGTTTTTTTGCACTGTCGATTCCAAAAGATGTTGCAGTCTGTTTTGCGGTCGCAACAATTGCAAAGCGACTAAGAGCGACATTGTAATCTAAATCCTCTAAGGTGCAATAAAGAGGCTACACCAAAAGGAGCTTTTTTGGGTAATTTTGTGCTTGACTGAACCGACAGAATGTGCTACAATTAGTATATATTTTTATTATTCCGCAGTGATGCCGTTGGCATATCAGTTTAGCGGAAATTTTTTTACATATAAACAAAATACATTATAAATAAAAAGAAAGGGCGTGTATTCAACAATGAAGGACAAGTTTTCTAAGGAAGGTCTCACCTTTGATGACGTACTTCTTGTTCCACAGGAATCAAATTTTCATCCAAGAGAAACTGACCTCTCCACAAGACTTACAAATAAGATAAGATTGAACATTCCCATTGCAACAGCTGCTATGGACACCGTTACTGAGGCGACAATGGCTATCGCAATTGCCAGAGAGGGCGGTATAGGTATTATTCACAAGAATATGTCAATAGAGGATCAAGCAAATGAGGTTGATAAGGTAAAACGCAGTGAGCATGGCGTTATTGTTGATCCGTTCTTTTTATCACCCGAGAATACACTTCAGGACGCAGAGGAGCTGATGTCAAGGTTTAAGATATCAGGCGTTCCAATTACTGAAAATGGATTGCTTGTTGGTATACTTACAAACAGAGACCTCAAATTTGAGACTGATTATTCAAAGCAGATTAAGGAGTGCATGACATCAGAAAATTTGATTACTGCACCAGAGGGCACAACTCTTGATGAGGCAAAGGAAATCCTTAGACGACACAAGATTGAAAAGCTTCCGATTGTTGATAAAGACGGCGGTCTCAAGGGTCTTATAACTATAAAGGATATAGAAAAGGCCGTACAGTATCCCAACTCTTCAAGAGATGCAAATGGCCGTTTGCTCGTTGGTGCGGCGCTTGGCGTAACCGACGATGTTCTAGACAGAGCGGCTCGTCTTGTTGAGGCAAATGTTGATGTTGTTGTTCTTGATTCAGCTCACGGACATTCTCTCAATATTGCTAACTGCATCCGCAAGATTAAGGCACAGTTCCCTGATCTTCAGATTGTTGCAGGAAATATTGCAACTGCAGAGGCGGCAGAGTATTTGATTAAGGCCGGCGCAGATGCAATAAAGGTTGGTATTGGTCCCGGTTCCATATGTACAACCAGAGTTGTTGCAGGCATAGGCGTTCCGCAGATTACTGCTATTTATGATGTTGCGCAGGTTGCTAAAAAGCACAACATTCCCGTTATTGCAGACGGCGGAATTAAGTTCTCGGGCGATATCGTAAAAGCAATCGCAGCGGGAGCTGACCTCATCATGGCGGGCAGCCTGCTTGCAGGATGTGAAGAAAGCCCTGGAGACAGCGAGATTTATCAAGGTAGACAGTTTAAGGTATATCGTGGCATGGGTTCTCTCGGAGCGATGAACAACGGCAGTAGCGACAGATACTTCCAGGAGGGTAACAAGAAACTTGTTCCCGAGGGGGTTGAGGGTCGTGTGCCATACAAGGGCCCTGTTTCTGAAACCGTGTATCAGTTGCTTGGCGGTTTGCGTGCCGGAATGGGATATTGTGGAACACGCACGATTGCAGAGCTTAAAGAAAACGGTAAGTTTGTAAAGATTACAGGTGCAGGCCTTAAAGAGAGTCATCCACACGATGTATTCATTACAAAAGAAGCGCCAAACTATTCAACAAACAGTCTATAAAATGAAATTAAAAGGCAGAAACATATTTTGTTTCTGCCTTTTTTGTGCAAAAAAATACGGACAAGCAAAAGCTTGTCCGTAAAATTATGCAAGTACTTATTTGTTGATGAGGTCCTTAAGAGCCTTACCAGCCTTAAATGTAGGAACCTTAGCAGCAGCTATCTTCATTTCAGCACCTGTCTGAGGGTTTCTGCCAACTCTTGCAGCTCTAGCTCTAACCTCGAAGCTACCAAAGCCAACGAGCTGAACCTTGTCGCCCTTCTTAAGTGCGCCTTCAACTGTGCCTACGAATGCTGCGAGAGCAGCCTCTGCGTCTTTCTTTGTAAGATTAGCCTTTTCAGCAATTGCTGAAATTAATTCCTGTTTGTTCATCTCAAACACTCCTTCTTAAAAAAATTAATTCCTTTGGGTTATATTCTACTATAAATCATTTGAAATTTCTACATATTTTTAAAAAAACTTGTATTTTCGTGGAAATGCACAACACTTGTGCTTAAATTATGGTTAAAACGCCCATAAAATTGCGGGATTTATGGGCGTTTTTAGGGTTTATCCTTAAACTATCTTGCCTAATCCTCGGGGTTGTTCATACGCATTTCTACGAATTCCTCGCGTGTTATAAGCACTTGGCGGGGTTTTGTTCCTTCGTATGGACCAATTATCTTGTACTTTTCCATTTGGTCTATAAGTCTTGCGGCTCTTTGATAGCCTATTTTAAACTTGCGTTGGAACATAGCGACCGATGCTTGACCATTTTCAAGAATAAGTTCAACTGCGTCCCAGAATAGTTTGTCTCTCTGACCGTTTGCGCGATCTTCGTCATCTTCTTCCTCGTAAGAGGCAATATTGGATGCAACCTGTTCGCGTTCGCGTTCAATGTTTTCTATTATATTCTCATCGTACTGCGCCTCATACTGACTCTTTATAAAATCAATAATTGATTCAATTTCACGGTCTGACACATAGTTGCCCTGAATACGCATTGGTTTTGCTGCGCCTCTTGGGCTATAGAGCATATCTCCTTTACCAAGAAGTTTTTCGGCACCTACAGTATCAAGAATTGTTCGGCTGTCTACATTAGATGTCACCGCAAAGGCAATACGAGTCGGAATATTATTTTTGATGACACCTGTTACGACATTTACAGATGGGCGTTGAGTAGCGATTATAAGATACATGCCAGCGGCTCTTGCCAAGGCTGCAAGGCTGTTGATAGCGCCTTCTACCTCGTTCTTTGCGGCCATCATAAGGTCTGCAAGCTCGTCTATTATTATAACAATTTCAGGCAGTTTGCTGTCAGGCTCTCCTATTTCCTCCATAAGCTTGTTGTAACCCTTTAGGTTTCTGACTTTGTTGTCTTTTAAGAGGGCGTAACGGTTTTTCATTTCGCCAACAGCCCAGTTAAGAGCGCCTGCCGCGTGCTTTGGGTCTGTAACAACGGGGATAAGCAGATGTGGGATTCCGTTGTATGTACCGAGCTCAACCATTTTGGGGTCAACCATTATCATTTTTACTTCGTCAGGACGCGCCTTAAACAAAATGCTTGCAATAAGCGAATTTATACAAACGCTCTTGCCTGAGCCTGTAGCGCCGGCAATAAGTCCATGCGGAAAATCGGCAATATCCGCTACAACACAGTTGCCACTTATATCTTTGCCAAGAGCAAAAGCGGTTTTTGAGTTGAAGTTTTGGAACTTTTTGCTGGCGAGTACTTCGCGGATAGGGACAGGGCTTGGTGTTTTATTGGGTATTTCAATTCCAATAGCAGATTTGCCGGGGACGGGTTCTATACGAACACCCGATGCCGCAAGAGATAGTGCGATATCATCTGCAAGGTTTGTAATCTTGGAAACTTTTACGCCAAATCCGGGCTGAAGCTCAAATCTTGTAACCGATGGGCCCTGCGTTATGTTCATTATTGAGGCATCTACTTTAAAACTGCGCAGGGTATCGAGAAGCCTGTTCGCTTTTTCCTCAAGTTCTGACTTGACCTCTTCGCGCGTTTTTGACAACGGCTTTGGATCTTCCAGAAGGTCAACTGTTGGCATATGATATTGAATAATTTTAGGTGCTGCGGCTCCTTCTTCGTCAATCTTTTTTTGGATTTGCGCCTCTGGAGTTTCGTCCAAGGCGTCCTCTGTTGCCATTCTTCTGCCGGCAAGAACAGCTCTGTCAAGAGGCATGCCTGCATCAACTGCTCTTTGTGTAAGGGGGTCAAAAACATCTTCAAGCTGTGCCTCTGACGGAGGTTCGTAGTCGGTGCCTTCTTCGTTTTCTACGGGCTTTTTGAGGTTCCCGTTTTCGTCGGGTAGCTCCGTCAGTACGCCTGTTTTGACATTGTCGATGGTAAATGGAAGGTCGGCATCTTGGTTAAATGTATCGTTGCTCTCGCCAAAGATATCGTTAAAGAGGTTGTTGTCCTCTTTAAATTCAAATCGCTTTGGGGTATCTTCTTCATCAATTGTTTCTTCTCCTCCAAAATATTTGTCAAAGAAGTTTTTGCTGTTTTTGTGTTTTGTGCCGGCATCCATTTCCATTTTTCTCTTGCGAAGCTTTTCCTTGACTTCGTCAGATTGTTCAGAATATTCCGGAAGCTCAAATTCGATTTCGCTGTCTGCAATCTCGTGGTAGTCATTTGAACGGCGATTAAAAACCCCTGTGATACTGCGAAAAACCTTCTCAAGAGAAAGTTCTGTCAAAAGCAGAATAAGGATAAGCTCTATTGTTATAGTCACAACCCATGTGCCGGCGTTACCTATAAGAGAGGTAAAAAGAGAACAAAGCCCGCCACCTATGATTCCGCCACCTGCTAAATCAATGCCTGAATGCCAAAGGATAGCAATGTTTTCGGCAAGACTTGTGGCGTCGGGCCATTTTTCACCCGTTATAAGCGACACCATCACGGAGGTAGAAATAATCAATATTCCCAGCAAGGTGTAGCGGAAGGAATTTCTTTTTCCAAGCTTGTCCGTAAAGACATAGTAGCCTGTAAGTATAATAAAGAAGCAACTGATAGCGATAGAGCATCCAAATAAACCATATCCAAGATTTTTTACAAGAGAGCCAAACGCCCCTGTTGTACTTGTCAGAAAAGCAAGGGCGAGAAGAATGCCGGCTGCAATAAGAATAATCCCCTTTATCTCGTTGGAGAGGGTTTTTTGTCTTGTGTTTTCAGATGGTTTTTGTCTCTGTGTTTTTTTGACGGTCTTGGCCTTCTGCGAGGTGGTGCCCGGAGCTGTCTTTGCCCTTGTGCTCCGAGATTGTGAGCCGCCCTTTTTCTTTTTTGTTTCCGCCATGTTTTCGTCTCCTTATTTATATTAAAGTTGTAGGTAATCCTAAAAATGAGTATAGTACAATTACAGTATAACATAAAAAAATATGTAAATATATTACAGTTGTATTTCATTTTGTATAAATGTATAAAACAAAACGGGCATCTTTAAAGATGCCCGCTGTTATATTATAAATCTGTCCATTTAGACAGAGCTTTGACAAACAGCTGAATCACGCTGATTCTGGGTACATCTTCTCCTGCGCATATATCGCGCCTTGCAATTTCTGTACCGTTTATGTTGTAGACAACTTCACCCAGTTTTGCTCCTTTTTCAACGGGAGCGGAAACTAAGTCTGACAATTCAAATTCCGCTTGGATTTTGTCAAGGTTCCCTTTTTTTACAATAAAACCGTCTCCGCAAATTTCGGGCAAAAGTTTTTCTTTGACACCGCCTTTTATATCAACATATGGAATGGGAATGTTCAGAACATCATCCTTTGCGACCTCGTAGTTTGCAAAACCATAGTCAAGCAGAGCAGTTGCTGATGAAAATCTCTCTGCGGTAGAGGGCGCACAGAGTACAACTGCAATCAGTTGCATTCCGTCACGCTCCGCCGAGGCAGAAAGGCAGTATTTTGCCGCACTTGTAGAACCTGTTTTGAGACCGTTTGCGCCCTTGTAAAAACGAATAAGCTTGTTGGTGTTGGATAAGCCGAAAGCGCCTCCGCGCAGACTATCCATCCATATTGTTGTATAGTCAAAAATTGCAGTGTGATTAAGAAGCTCTCTTGATATGATTGCGATATCCTTTGCGCTGCTGTAATGCTCTTGTGTTTCGTCAAGACCATTGCAATTGATAAAGTGGGTGTTAAGGCAGCCAAGTTCAGATGCACGCTCGTTCATTTTTTCGACAAAGGCGGCCTCGCTGCCCGAGATAAACTCTGCCATGGCGACAGCGGCATCGTTGCCAGAGGCAACTGCTATTGCTTTCATCATGTCGTCAACGCTCATTTGTTCTCCTGCTTCAAGAAACACCTGAGAGCCACCCATGGACGCCGCCCTTTCGCTGACAGAGACCATATCGTCTTTGCTTAATTTGCCACTGTTTAGTGCCTCCATAATTAAAAGCATTGTCATCACTTTTGTGACACTGGCGATTTGCAGGCGCTCATCGGGATTTGTTTCATAGAGGACCTCTCCGGTGGATTGCTCCATTAAAATTCCTGATTTTGCGTTAATAAGGCGAGAGGAAACATCGGTATCTACTTGAGTTGCACTCTCACCGAAAGCACAGGTCGGGACAGAGAGAGCCGCCGCAAGTATAAGGCTGATGGCAATTTTAAAAAGCTTCATAGTTATTTTCCTTTCTCAATTACAAATATGTATCTGATATAACTTATGCCAATGATGGAAATTTATACATTAGGTTTTTAATATTTCAAAACTTTGATTACAAAAGTATTATTGACTTGCATTTTGCATTAATAATGGTTATAATATAGTAGGGATATAATATTTAGAATTTAGCATAGATAACAAAATGATGGAGATGACTCAAATGGATGTTTTTGTTGAACAATTAGTCAGAAGAAGGAGAGTTGCCGCTGATTACATAAAGGTAGCGCTTTGTTTAGTTGCGGCTATTGCGGTTGTAATAGTTATGCTTCTCTCTGTTGTAACATCAATAAGTCCTTTTG
This sequence comes from Clostridia bacterium, assembly GCA_045614945.1. Taxonomy (GTDB): domain Bacteria; phylum Bacillota; class Clostridia; order Monoglobales; family Monoglobaceae; genus UMGS1820. Next base: position 14,030 of record JAZLDW010000067.1, read on the forward strand.
TGTTTTTAATAGGAATAGGAATAATAATTATTCTTAATAAAATAAAGGATACTATAAACATAGAATACGAGTATTGTTTTACCAATGGTTCTCTTGATGTTGATAAAATTATTGCAGCAAACCGCAGAGGTAGGTTGGCAGAGGTAAATGCCAGAGAGATAGAGATTATGGGTACAAATAAAAATGCTCAATACCGTAGCAATATAGAAAATCGCGCCATAGAAAAGATTTATGCTTGTTCTTCGCTGGATGCGGACGATGTGTGCTATGTGATTTTTGAGAAAGACGGAAACAAAAAAATGCTTATATTCAGCCCGAACGAAAAAATAAAGGACGGATTTAAAAGGTATAACCCAAGAAAAGTATTTTTAAACGATTAGGAAGATTGCCATGATAAGAATCGGAACGGATATAGCCGATATTAAGAGGTTTTACGATATGGAAAATCTTGAGGCCTTTAGTCGACGCATATTCACGAAAAGAGAGAGAGAATATTTTGCCACGCTAAAAAATCCTATAGAGAGTATAGCCGGTAGCTTTGCGGCAAAAGAGGCTTTTGCCAAGTACCTCGGCAGCGGATTTAGAGGATTTGGATTTTTGGATGTGGAGGTTATGCACGATGGATTTGGCAAACCATACATTTATTTTGAGGGAGAGCCTGTCGATGCCGATGTAAGCATCAGCCACTCGGACACAAGCGCGGTTGCTGTTGTTTGCGGAGAGAGGGGCATTACCTCAACAGATAAGGAAAAGAAGAGGTTTTACAGCGCACTTTTGCCAAAGCGCAGAGATGATATAAACAAGGGTGACTGCGGAAGAGTTTTTGTTGTGGCAGGGTCGCGAGGCATGGTTGGTGCGGCTTGTTTATGCTCTCGTGCGGCGATGCGTGCAGGCAGTGGTCTTGTTACTCTTGGCACACCCGAGTGTGTTCAGCCACAGGCTGCAATAAAGCTTGATGAGGTTATGACCATGCCGCTACCAGATAAGGATGGGGCTTTGTGTGTCATTGCAAAAGAGCAGATTATAGAAACGGCAAGAAGAAGCGATGTGTGCGCCATAGGTCCAGGACTTGGCGTATCAGAGGAGATAAGAGAAATAATAAAAGCGTTACTAAAAGAAAAAACGCCGCTTGTTATAGATGCAGACGGGCTTAATGTGCTTGCCGCGGATATTAGCGTTTTTAAAGAGGATAGCTGTTCTGTTGTGATAACGCCGCATCCGGGAGAGATGGCAAGACTGACCGGACTGTCCATAGAAGAAATTGAGGCAGATCGGGAAGGAGTGGCAGCCAAATTTGCAAAAGAGTATGGCCTTGTGGTTGTTCTTAAAGGACACAGAACTGTGATAGCTTCTCCGAGCGGAGAGGTCCATGTAAATGAAGCAGGAAACAGCGGCATGGCAAGTGGAGGCATGGGCGATGTATTGACCGGCGTGATAGCGTCGTTTATAGGGCAAGGAGTCGATTGTTATGAAGCTGCGGTACTTGGAGTGTTTGTTCACTCTCTGTCGGGCGATATTATGGCAAGAGCTACGGGAAGATTTGGCCTGATTGCAGGAGATGTTGTCAAGGGAGTTGCTCTGGCGATAAAGGAGCTTGTCAAAGAAATTGAATAAATGTATATCATTGACAATATAGTTTGTATAAAGGAAGTATAAGATTATGGAGCATAATAACAGAGCCTGGGCAGAAATATATCTTGATGCAATACAAAATAATATTAAAAATATCAGGGCTTATGTCAAGGCACCGACAAGGATTCTGGGTGTTGTAAAGGCGGATGCGTACGGACATGGGTGCTTTGAGGTTGCGCGCACGCTTTTGGAAAACGGAGTGGATGCCCTTGCAGTGGCGTGTATAGATGAGGCGATTCAGCTTCGCAGGTATGAAATATCCTGCCCGATATTGATACTTGGACATAGCGATATAAGCGATGCAGAAACTGTTGTTGAAAACGACATTATTTCCGCTTGCTATGAATTTTCTTTGGCAAAGGCGTTATCCGACGCGGCACAAAGAAAAGGCAAAATTGCCAAAATTCACATTAAGGTTGATACAGGCATGGGGCGTATCGGATACAGATATGCAAGCGATGAGAGTGTAAACAAAAAAACAATTGAAGAAATTGTCAGAATTGCAGCCTTGCCGGGTGTTGAGGTAGAGGGAATGTTTACACATTTCTCGGTTGCTGATGAGAATGATGAGTATACAAATCTTCAGTTTGAGAGATTTTGTAAACTGTGCGATGAGCTAAGCAACAGAGGTGTAGAAATTAAAATAAGACACTGTTGTAACAGTGCGGCTCTTATTAGATTTCCTCATATGCATCTTGATATGGTAAGACCTGGAATTGTTCTTTATGGGCATAGTCCCTCTGAGGCAATTGACTGCGCAGAACTTTCGCTTATCCCTGCCATGTGCTTTAAGGCAAAGGTGACAAATCTTAAAACAGTTGAAGAGGGAAGCTCAATCAGCTACGGCAACCATTTTGTTGCAGATAAAGCGAGCAAAATTGCGACCATACCGATTGGCTATGCGGATGGATACTCAAGAATCCTGTCGACAAAGGCACAGGTAATAACAGGCGAAAAATTGTGTGATATTGTCGGAAATATTTGTATGGATCAATGTATGATTGATGTAACTGATGTCAATACTATCAATATCGGTGACGAGGTCATTTTGTTTGGCAGAGGCGATAATATAGAATTACCGGTAGAGAGCCTTGCTGAAAAAATGGGGACAATCAATTACGAAATTCTTTGCATGATAGGCAAGAGAATACCAAGAGTTTATTTTAAAGACGGAGAAGAGCAAACCATTCATAACTATCTTTTGGATTCTCCTGTTGCGGATTGATGTTGATTATTCCGGCCGTACATAATCATAAGCTCGTTTGCCGCAAGTATGTCCTTTGATTATGTACCAAAACAAGTCTGGCTGCGTATAATACAACGAGAGCAAAGGACACAAATTAACTTGCGGAGCGTGAATATTTTGGTAGTAAAAAGAGGAGATATATATTATGCAGACTTAAGTCCGGTTGTTGGCTCTGAGCAAGGCGGTGTGCGGCCTGTGCTGATTATCCAAAACGATATAGGTAATAGATACAGCCCTACCGTTATTGCGACGGCGATTACATCGCAGATAAACAAGACTAAAATGCCTACTCATATAGAAATAGATGCAGGAGGCTTTGGCTTGTCTAAAGATTCGGTGGTTTTAGCAGAACAGATTCGGACAATTGATAAAAGGAGACTAAAGGAAAAAATAGGTCACATTGACGGCAGTGTAATGGATAAAGTTAATGAGGCCCTTGAAATTTCCTTTGGTTTGACTTAAAATATTAAACAGGTAGTGATTAAACTTTATATACTTAGGAGGATTACTATGAAAAAAAGAAATTTCTTGAAGGTAGGAATAATTCTCAGCTTGTGCGTTATGATTGCAGGGACGCTTGTTGTTTTTTCTGAGCCGGGTGGCACAGATGACCCTGTAGTTACAAAAAGTTATATAGTTGACAAGGTTGTTCCTGAAATCAAGGCATATGTCGACCAGCAACTTGGTATTATTCCGTCTGACGGAAGTGTTACAGCAAGTCCGACAAGTTTTGATGTAGTAAGCGTTAGTAAGGGTCGTACGCTGATAGGTGAGGCGGGAACAGAACTTATACTTCGCATGGGAAAGGGAACTATTATTGCAACCCAGAAGGGTGGTCTTGCAGATACAACTGCCGGATATGACCTATCAAACGGAACTCAGATGCCATCTAACCATCTGCTTATAATTCCTGTTGCAGACGGAAGAGGTTTCAAAGCGGAAAACGAAGTTCTTGTAATGGTTAAGGGTGGATACACAATAAAATAATAAAAACTCCCGCGCACTATGCGCGGGAGTTTTGTTATAAGCCTAAAATCCATGTTGAGATATTAAAGAAAATTAAAACTGAACAAGTATCAAGAATTGTAGAGAGAAGCGGCGCCGCCATAAGAGCGGGGTCGATTTTCACTTTTTTGGCAAGCATAGGAAGTATACATCCAAGACATTTTGCCAAAAGAACGGTACCTACAAGGCTCAGCCCTGAAACAAGAGCAAGCTTTCCGACAGAAATTTGCCGAAGAACATCCCCGTTGCTATGGTACATAAGAAATACTCTCAAGGCGTTTGCAAGTGCAAGTGCTGTGCCTGTGAGGAGAGATACCTTGCATTCTTTAAAGAGAACTCTAAAGAAATCTTTGAACTTTATCTCATCAAGAGCAAGTCCGCGAATAACCATTGTAGAACTTTGCGAACCGCAGTTTCCACCTGTACCCATAAGCATAGGGACAAAGGCGACTAAAATTGGAATGCTGATAAACGCATCCTCGTAATACTGAATTATGCTACCCGTTATGGTTGCAGAGAGCATAAGGAACAAAAGCCACGAAATTCTGTTTTTAGCATGTGTTATAGCAGGAGTTTTAAGGTAGGTGTCTTCACTTGGCATAATAGCTGCCATCTTGGCAATATCTTCGGTATTTTCTTCCTGAATGACATCGATAGCATCATCGACAGTAACGATACCAACAAGGCGGTTTTCTGCATCAACAACAGGAATCGCCAGAAAGTCATACTTGTCAAACATCCTGGCAACATCTTCCTTGTCGTCGAGGGTGTGTACGGATATAAGGTTTGTTTCCATTATATCTTCAACCGCAGCGGAGCTGTCAGCCAGAAGAAGTTCTTTTACAGACAAAATTCCAATCAGACTACGCGATGCATCTGTGACATAGCATGTGTAAATTGTCTCTTTGTCGACACCTATTTTTCTGATGCGCTCAAATGATTGGGCAACGGTCATATGTTTTTTAAGGTCGACATATTCAGTTGTCATTATGCTGCCGGCGCTGTCTTTGGGATACTTTAAAAGTTCGTTTATGCTCTTTCGCATCTCGGGATCTGCGTGCTTTAAGATACGCTTTACCACAAGGGCGGGCATTTCTTCAACAAGGTCAACGGCATCATCGACATAAAGCTCGTTAATGACATCGCTAAGCTCCCTGTCAGAGAAAGCTGATATAAGCAACTCTTGCTTATCGGGGTCCATCTCAACAAATGTTTCGGCGGCGAGTTCTTTTGGAAGAATTCTAAACAAAAGAGGGAGGTCTTCCTTTGGAAGCTCGTCAAACAACAGGGCAATATCCGCAGGATTTATGTCTACAAGCATGGTTCGGACCAGCCCATACTTTTTTTCTTTAATAAGTTCTTCGAGTTTCTCAATGAACTGTTCTTCTCTGATTTCTTCTTCCATTTAAATCACCTCCGGTAAAATCTTTGTAAATGGTATTGTATCACAGATTTTAAAAATAATCAACCCATAAAAATTCGACACAAAAACGCACAACATCCGGGTTGTGCGTTTTTGTATATTTATATGATTCCATAAAACCTTTTTGCGTTTTCAGTGGTTATTGCGGCAACATCTTCAAAGGACAGCCCTTTTATCTCGGCAACTTTCCTAGCAACAAACTCTACATATCCGCTGAAGTTCCGCTCCCCTCTGTGTGGCTCGGGCGCCATATAAGGACAATCGGTTTCTATCATTAGTCGCTCTATGGGGATTTGAGCACACGCCTCGACTGCGCGGCGTGCGTTTTTAAAGGTAAGCACTCCCGTGAATGAAATCATCATACCAAGCTTTAAAATTTCTCTTGCGGTCTCGACACTGCCAGAAAAACAATGTACTACTCCGTTTGATATCTTATGCTCTTTTAAAATCTCAAGGCACTCTCCTTTTGATTCTCTGTCGTGGATAACAACCGGCAAATTAAGTTCTTTAGAGAGCTCTAGCTGACGGATAAACCATTTTTTCTGTGTTTCGGGGCTTGTGCCGTCCGTGTAATGATAGTCAAGCCCAATCTCTCCTATTGCTCTGACCTTTGGGTGTCTTGCAAGATCCTTCAGGGTTTTGATATCATCCTCGGTTATGTTTCCTGTCTCGCTTGGGTGTATGCCAACAGTTGCATATATAAAGTCGTATTTTTCGGCAAGGGCAACGCTGTCCTGGCTTCCCTTTATATCTGCGCCGATGTTTACTACATTGGTTACGCCAAAGTCGATAAGGTGTTTGATTATTGAGTCTCTGTCATTGTCAAATTGACTGTCGTCAAAATGTGCGTGTGTATCAAATAGCATAAAACTTCTCCTGCGCTTATTATTTTACAATTTCAGCTATATTCTTTTTTATAGCACACTTTATTTCCTCTGCTTCTGTTAAATCCTTGCCACGAAGCAGACAGTAAAGCTTAATTTTTGGTTCTGTGCCTGACGGACGCACGATAAAGTTGTTCCCGTCCTCAAGTTCCAGATAAATTACATTTGAAGGAGGAAGTAATATTTCCTCCGTATTGCCGCTTTGAGTATCGCGTCTTAATGATGTTTTGTAATCCCTGACGGCAAGAACTTTTTTGCCCGCAATTTCATCCGGGGTATCTGTGCGCATAGAATCCATAATGGCACTGATTTTATCGGCACCGTCTTTGCCCTCAAAGGTAACAGATTCTACATGCTCAAGGTAGTAGCCGTATTTTTTATAAATGTTTTCCATTTGCTCTGCAAGAGAGATTCCTTTTTCGTGATAATATAGAGTCATTTCTGCTATAAGCATTGTTGCAACAACTGCGTCCTTATCTCTGGCGTATGTGCCCTTGAGATATCCGTAACTCTCTTCAAACCCAAGGATATATGTGCCGACGCCCGTTTCCTCGGACTCTTTAATTTTTTCGCCAATAAACTTAAAGCCGGTCAGGACTTCCTTCATCTCAATACCGTAGGCATCACAGATTGACTTGACAAGATTTGTGGTAACAATTGTCTTTACAATGTACCCGTCTTGCGGAAGCTCTCCGCGCTCTTTAAGAGATGAGAGTATATATTCGCAAAGAAGAGCTCCTACCTGATTGCCTGTAAAGTTGTTGTATTCGCCATTTTTGTTCTTTACGATTATGCCGACTCTATCTGCGTCGGGATCCGTGCCGATTATAAGGTCAGCACCACACTCTTTTGCGTAGCCTATGGCAATCTCGAAACCCTCTTTGTTTTCAGGATTTGGTGAATCAACTGTAGGGAAGTTGCCGTCGGGCATTTCCTGCTCTTTGACCACAACTACATTGCTAAAGCCAATTCTTTCAAGTATTTTGCGGACAGGCTTGTTGCCGCTGCCGTGAAAAGGTGTGTATACAAATTTAAGGCTGCCACCCTTTTCGCGTACGAGCTCAGGGTTGATGGACTGTGATTGAACGCAATCAAGGTATGCGTCCTCTACCGCCTCGCCCATAAGTTCGATTTTGCCGCTCCTCACTGCCTCGTCAAAGTCGCATGTTTTTACACCCATGAAAATATCTGTCTTGTCAATTTCGTCAAGAACAATCGAGGCAAGCTCGGGATTAAGCTGTGCACCATCTGCACCATAAACCTTGTAGCCGTTATACTTTGCGGGATTGTGGCTTGCAGTAATAACAATACCTGCTGTAGTATTTTTATAGCGGATTGCAAAAGAAAGCTCGGGCACGGGCTTTAATTCTTCAAAAAGATAAACCTTTATGCCATTTGCTGCGAGAATTGAAGCAGCTGTTTTGGCAAATTCATCAGACTTTATGCGGCTGTCATACGCGATAGCAACGCTGAGGTCTGCAGCGTGTGGATTTGTCTTGATAAGCTGGTTTGCAAGACCCTGTGTTGCCTGCCCCACAACATAAGAGTTCATACGGTTAGGCCCTGCCCCGATCACGCCGCGAAGTCCCGCTGTGCCAAACTCCAGAGTTCTGTAAAAGCGCTCCTCGATTTCTTTTTCATCATTTTTTATAGATTCAAGTTCTGCAACTGTGGCAGGATCTGCATTGTTTAACCATTTTTCGTATTCCTGTTTGTAGTTCATTTTAAATCCTCCTGATTAGAAGTTGTTGTATGATATGCTCTTGCAGGAGCAATACATTAATTAAAATTTTGTTATAGCATGAAAAGCACTTTGTTGTGCAAATATATTAGATATTATACTATTAAACTTGTCTAAATACAACCCCAACAATAGATATTTTATGTATTTGGGTTTCAATATGGACTTTTTCTGGTGGCCTAGAGCAAAATATATTGTTCAAACATGCAAAATATTTATAAATTTACTTGTAATGAAGAAAAATTTGTGTTATTATAATAGAATGATTGAAAACAATTAATAAGGAATGATTTTACTTATGAAAGAGAATTTGAAAAAGATAAAAACCGATGCCGAAGCGGCACTTGCGGCAGCGCAGACTTTAGATGCTCTTGAAGAACTGAGAGTTAAATTCATTGGTAAGAAGGGCGAGCTTACTTCTGCTATGAAGGGTATGGGTGCACTTTCTGCGGAGGAAAGACCCGTTGTGGGACAGCTTGCAAATGAGGTCCGCGGCTTTATAGAGAGCGCGATAGATGAGAAAAAGTCTGCTCTTGAATCTGAGGCTGCAGAGAAGAAAATTCTTGCAGAGACTATCGATGTGACAATTCCCGGTAACAGACATAACAAGGGAAAGACACATCCGCTGACAACAGTTTTAAATGATTTGAATGATATATTCATTGGCATGGGCTTTACCATTGCAGAAGGCCCCGAGGTTGAGCTTGATTATTATAACTTTGAGGCGCTTAACATCCCTAAAGATCACCCTGCGCGTGATACGCAGGATACATTCTACATAAATGATAATGTTGTGCTGAGAACGCAGACATCGCCTGTTCAGGTGCGCGTAATGGAAAAACAAAAACCACCGATTCGCATAATTTCACCTGGAAGAGTATACAGAAGCGACGCGGTAGATGCAACGCACTCGCCTGTATTCCATCAGGTTGAGGGACTGGTTATAGACAAGGGCATCACGATGGCAGACCTTAAAGGTACGCTGGAGGTGTTTGCCAGAAAGCTTTATGGCGAAAATACAAGGCTTCGTTTCCGTCCGCACCACTTCCCGTTCACCGAGCCGAGCGCAGAGGTTGACATTTCATGTTTTAACTGTGGCGGCGAGGGTTGTAACATCTGTAAGGGAGAGGGCTGGATTGAGATTCTAGGTTGTGGTATGGTTCATCCTAAGGTTTTAAAGAATTGCGGAATTGACCCAGACGAATATTCAGGCTTTGCTTTTGGTATCGGACTTGAGAGAGTTACAATGTTCCGCTATGATATCAAGGACTTACGAATGTACTATGAAAACGATGTTCGTTTTCTCGGTCAGTTTTAATTAGACGGGGGTATTAAAGATGAAGTTACCATTATCATGGCTTAAAGATTATATGAACATAGACGGCATAGAGAATGCCGAATATATGCATAAAATGACTATGTCGGGTTCTATTGTAGAGGGAATTGATAATCCGGCAGAAGAAATCAAAAATGTGGTTACAGGCAAAATTATCAAGGTGGAAAAGCATCCCGATGCTGATAAGCTTGTTGTATGTCAGGTAGATGTTGCAGAGGATGCGCCTATTCAGATTGTAACAGGAGCGCCAAATGTTTTTGAAGGTGCAATTGTTCCTGTCGCAAAGCACAAGAGCACGCTTCCCGGTGGGGTTAAGATTACCAAGGGTAAGCTTCGCGGGGTTGAGAGTTATGGTATGATGTGCTCAACCGATGAGCTTGGCATCTCTGATGAGAGAGCAACAGGAATTTTAATTTTGCCAGAAGATACCCAAATCGGTCAGGATATAACCGAGACTCTCGGCCTTGACGAGAGTGTTGCAGAGTTTGAGATTACCTCAAACCGCCCTGATTGTATGAGTATAATAGGTCTTGCCCGCGAGACTGCGGCGACCTTTGGTCGCTCCATAAGTATTCCTGTGCCAAAGGCTGAGGGGAATAGCGAAAATGCGGCAGATTATGCATCGGTTGAGATTGAAAATACAGAACTTTGCAGCCGCTTTATCGGCAGAGTTGTAAAGAATGTTAAAATTGGACCATCTCCCGAGTGGATGCAGAAAAGACTTAAGAGTTGTGGTATAAGAGCCATAAACAATGTAGTAGATATTACCAACTATGTTATGCTCGAATATGGTCAGCCAATGCACGCATATGACCTTGACAATGTTGAAGGCAGAAAGATAGTAGTAAGAAACGCAAAAAAAGATGAGCAGCTTGAAACACTTGACGATCAACCAAGAACACTTAATGAGCAAATGATTGTTATTTCTGATGCAAAGCGTGCTATCGGTGTTGCAGGAGTAATGGGCGGTGCAAATTCAGAGGTTACAGATAAAACAACAACTGTTCTCTTTGAGTCGGCTTGTTTTAACGGCGGCATGGTAAGAAGAGGTGCAAAAGCGCTTGGAATGAGAACTGAGGCGTCGGCACTTTTTGAAAAAGGTCTTGACAGTGAAAACTGTATGCCATCTATCAATCGCGCGTGTCAGCTTATGGAAGAGCTTGGCGCAGGTGAGGTTGTAGGCGGAGTTATAGATGTTTATCCTACGCCAAAATCGCAGAATGTTTTGCCTTTTGAGCCTGATAAAATGAACAAGTTTCTCGGAATGGAAATTTCTGAAAAAGAGATGATCGAAATGCTTGAGCGTCTCGATTTTAAGGTAGATGGCGACAAGGTGTATGTTCCGACATTCCGCGCAGATGTTGAGGCTATGGCAGATATTGCAGAGGAAGTTGCAAGAATCTATGGATATGACAGAATTCCAAGCACTATGATGAAGAGTGATGTGTCTGTAGGAGGCAAGACAAAGCGCCAGAAGCTGGAGGATGCCGTTCGTGCAGAGCTTACAGCGTCGGGACTTTTTGAGATTATAACATATTCATTCATAGACCCAAAGGAGAATGAGCTTGTAAACATTCCTGCAGACGATAAGAGAAACGATTTTGTTCGCATAACCAATCCTCTTGGAGAGGAAAACAGTGTTATGAGAACCGACCTTGCCTCATCCATGATGAAGACGCTTCGTACCAACTATACAAGAAGAAATTCAGAGGCGGCACTCTTTGAGCTTGGTACAATATTTACACCAATTGAGGGAGAGCAGCTGCCGCTTGAGACAAAGAGCCTTGCGCTTGGTATGTATGGCGACTATGATTTTTATGACATCAAGGGAATCGTTGAGCAGATGCTTGAGAGAGTTGGTATTACAGATTTTGATTTTGAAGTATGTAAGACCAATCCTACATTCCACGCAGGCCGTTGCGCAGAGGTTCTGATAGGCGAAAAAAAACTCGGTGTTATCGGACAGATTCACCCATCTGTCTGTGATAATTTCAAGATTGATACAGAGGTTTATGCGGCTTTGCTTGATTTTGAACTTATTGCAGAAAAACACAAGCCTGAGCGTCACTATATCGCGCTTCCTAAGTTCCCTGCGGTTACCCGAGATATAGCAGTAACCGTATGCAAGTCGGTTCCTGTAGGCGATATTGTAAAAGTTATAAAGGCGCAGAAATCGGATATAATAGAAGATTATAGGTTGTTTGATATATATGAGGGCGCACAGGTTGGAGAGAACAAGAAGAGTGTGGCATATTCCCTTACCTTCCGCGGAGCAGACAGAACCCTGACCGACGAGGATGTAAATCCTGTAGTCGACAAAATTCTTGCAGAGCTTGAATCAAAGCTTGGCGCACAGCTTAGATAAGACAGAAAATATAAGGAAAGATGCAGGTGAAAGATTATGGATTTTAGACAGAATAATAATTTTGAGAACACTGTAAAATTTAATGTAAATCTCGAGCATCCTATGAAACCCCGTGAAATACTTATCAGGGTTCACGATGCGCTGGTTGAAAAGGGCTATAACCCAATAAATCAGATTGTTGGATATATTCTCTCGGGTGATCCATCGTATATTACCTCGCACAATAGTGCAAGAATCCTTATACGCAAGCTTGAGAGAGATGAGATTTTAGAAGAGCTTGTTACATTTTATGTAGAACATGCAGAGCATTAAAAAAATCCCAATATGCGTAGCATATTGGGATTTTTTTTAATGCTCCACCGCTTTGTTTGCAATCTCTATGGCTTTTGTTACCATATTTCCGCAATCTCTTGATGAAACTCCGCCAAAGCCCTCTTTAGAGACAGTGTCGTATACGCCAAGTTCTTTGGCGACTTCCATCTTGAGAGCTTCTGACATTTTATTTTTATGACTGCTCATATTTCACCTCATGATTGATATGCTAAAAACATCAATGTTTTTATACAAGGCTTTTTTAGACGTCACCGACAGAGAAAAGCATGTTTTCCGTGTCGTAATCATAGTATGAGTCAAAATCTTTTAAAATATCAGAGGTAAAATTTTTAAAAAGTCGAAAATTATGTAAAACTATTTAATCGGGTCGCCGTTTTTGTCAAACAGAGGTAGTGGTGATAAGTAAATAATATCGTTGCGCTCTATAGCGTCGCCCTCGGCAAGAACTGTCATTTTTCCAACAATGTTGCCGCCAATCTCGTTTACAAGGGTCTCGAGCGCTGCAAGAGATTCCCCTGTGCTTATTACATCGTCAACAATCAAAACTCTCTTGTCTTTCATTGCAAGGCGTTCTTTTTCGCCAAGACAGAGGATTTGCTCTTTTTCTGTAGTTATTGAGGTTACCTTTGTGGTATAAACATTTTGCATATATAGTTTAGGCCCCTTGCGTGCTACTATGTAGTTGTTCTGCCCTGACTGACGCGCCATTTCATAAAGGAGAGGTATGCCCTTGCTCTCGGCTGTAATCATAATATCATGCTCGGGTGCAAGTTTTAAAAGCTCTCTTGCTGCGGCAGTTGTAATTTCTACATCGCCAAACATAACAAAGGCACCGATATATAAATTGTCATTGACTTTGCATAGCGGAAGTTCGCGTTTTACACCTGCAATTTCTATAGGATAAAATTCTTTCATTAATGACACCTCTTTTAAAAAATTCCAACTACATTTTAAACTATTATAATTAAAGTGTCAAGAGGACAGAGAGTGTGTTTATTGAATAAAATTTTGAATATTTCAAAGACTACATATAAAAACATACGAGGTAAATAATGAAGAATCTGAAAAAATATCTGCCGCATATCCTTATAGGACTAATCAGCGGTGTTTGTAATGGTCTTTTTGGGGCGGGGGGAGGAAGCGTTGTAGTTCCTGCTATGGAGACATTTCTTAAAATGGATGAAAAAAAGGCGCATGCAACCGCAATTTTAATTATACTTGTTATGTCGGCGATAAGCTCATATTTTTATATTCGTGGCGGGTTTTTTGATTTTAAAATATGGACGCCCGTAACCATAGGGGGCGTGATTGGCGGCGTGGTAGGTGCAAAAGTGCTGTCGAAGATATCGGGCAGATGGATAAAGATAATTTTTGGAATTGTAATAGTTGTAACAGCAGTTAAGATGATGTTTTAGTGGAGGGCCGTTATGCTTTCTGTTATAATTGGATTTTTAAGCGGAATAATCAGCGGAATGGGTATTGGTGGCGGTGCAATTTTGATTCCTGCACTTATAATGACGCAGGGGATAGAGCAAAAACTTGCACAGGGCATAAACCTTGTTTATTTTCTGCCGACTGCGGTGTTTGCTTTGGTTGTCCATATAAAAAACAAGAAGGTAGAAGTAAAGACCGCAATTGTGATAGGTGTCTGCGGAATCGTCGGGGCAATACTGGGTGCCTTGTGGGCTATGAGAATTGACAGTGGAATGCTCAGAAAAATATTTGGAGTTTTTCTGAGTGGAATCGGCGTAAGAGAAATATATAAAGGGGCTGTAAAAAAATAGTTTTACAGCCCCTTTGTTTATATCAGTATTGGTTGAAGTTGTTTGCCGCAAAGAGCAGCTTTGATTGTAGGCAGAATTAAATTAAAATCTGCGATGAGAGAGTTTTCTTTTTCGAAACAATCGTCCTGTCCGAAAGGAACCATATAAATATGCTTTCTTGCAAGAAGTCTGCCTATGTTTGCTGCGTTTGCGCCAAGTCCGTCATTGGTGGAAATGGCAATAACAATTGGTCTGTTGTTGCGAAGATGAGACTTTGCAGCAAGAGTGACAGTGGTATCTGCAATACCGTTCGCAAGTTTTGCAATTGTGTTGCCCGTACAGGGTGCAATAACAAGTACATCAAGAAGTTTGTTTGGACCAATTGGTTCTGCATCGGAAATTGTGCATATGGATTTGTGATTTGCAATCTCCTCTGCCATGCTTATGAAATCTGTTGATTTTCCGAATCTTGAGTCAGTAGAACTGCTGTTGTCCGAGAAAATAGGGATAATTTTTACTCCCTTGGAGGCAATGTCCTGCATTGAGGGAAAAACCTTAGCAAATGTGCAGTACGAACCTGTAAAGGCAAAGCCGGCAGTTATTTCGTTGTCCATTATATCATACCTCCAATTCCTCCAATATATTTATTATAGTATTCTTTATAATCTCTCCGGCAGTTTTGGGAGCGACCTTCCCGGGAAGCGACAGTGCCCATATGACTTGTCTGTCAAGCTTGTCAGCAACATCAAAGTCGACTCCGCCGGGGCTAGAGGCAAGATCTATAATCAGTACATCCTCTTTTGATTTTGACAGTGTGTTAAAATCCATAACCATGTGTGGCACGGTGTTAAAGACAATGTCAAAATCACCAATAATTTTGTGTAGGTTTTGAGTGTTGGCACAATTGATTCCGTTTGCATAAATCATTGCAAGGTCGCTGTTCTTTCGTGCTGTTGATGTAACATTTGCACCAAGAGCCTTTAAATCGGCAGAGAGTATTTTGCCTATTCGACCATAGCCAACTACAAGACATTTGCTGCCATGCAGGGTAAAATTTGTGTTTGACATAGCAATCTCAAGAGCACCTTCTGCGGTGGGAATTGCATTCATAATAGCAAGTTCTTCGCGGGAGGAATAATCAATTATATTTATCTTAGCATCATTACAACAGGAAATGAGTTGTGAGTCAACCCGGCCTGCAAGAATAAGAGAGTTTTTATCAGCTTTTTTTATAACATCAGCTACATAAATTGATTTATCATAGAGGGGGCAATTTATCTTGCAATTTTCAAATGCCCCTACATTATCGGAGCAATAAGGTAGCGGCAGAACAATGACATCTGCACCAAGTATGCAGGAGGATACAGAGTCTGTCATATATATATTGTCTAAAGGTTTTATATGTTCATGGGAGATACCAAAGACCTTCACACAAAATCCGCTTTTTGCAAGAGCTGAGATAACATAAAGCTGCCTGAGGTCGCCGCCTAGAAATGAAAATGTGAATAAATTTTTCAAAAATAACACCTCCTTATAATGTATGAGCCGATTGCATAATTGGTGAATGCGGATACATGGCACGAAATGGCACCGTATTTTGGATTATAATATCAATGCAGACGGAAATAAAATAAAGAAGGAGTGATAAGATGTCATTATGGTATGATATCAAAAAGAAAAGTTATGCATCCGATGCGAAGGACAACTGGATAAAAGGCTATGTAGACAAGTTGGTGCTGGAACTTAAAACCAAAATAAACGCCACCCTTGAGAGACACTACATAGGTCAGGAAGGAGGGCACAAGGCAGAGGATGTAGTGTGCAATGATGGAACCTCCGTACAGACAGCGATTGAACAGGAGGCAATAGAGAGGCTCTCGTCATTTGCTGCGATTAGACGGGAAATGAACACAGGGGATCTTGCTGTTCGCAACGAGGTTATTGAGGAGCGGACGGCGAGAATGGAGGCCGAGAGAAATTTGCGCGCAGACATCGATGCTGAAGCGCAAACTCGCGCAGATGCACTTGAACAAAAAGTTGACAAGGAGGCCGGAATGGGTCTTTCTGAAAACAACTATACTAGGGCAGAAAAAGAAAAGCTCTCTCTGATTGAAGAGGGAGCGGAAAAGAATGTTGTAATCTCTGTCTCCGGCAAAACAGGTGCAGTTAATCTTGCAAAAGAGGATGTTGGACTTTCAAA
>JAZLDW010000068.1:0-17710 GCA_045614945.1 Clostridia bacterium
TCTTTCTGAAAACAACTATACTAGGGCAGAAAAAGAAAAGCTCTCTCTGATTGAAGAGGGAGCGGAAAAGAATGTTGTAATCTCTGTCTCCGGCAAAACAGGTGCAGTTAATCTTGCAAAAGAGGATGTTGGACTTTCAAACGCAGACAATACCTCTGACATGGACAAGCCAATATCAAAGGCGGCTCAGTCTGCGCTTGATAAGAAAGCTGATTGCGAGTATGTAGAAGGAGCTTTGTCAAGGAAAGCAGACAGGGCAAATGTTATAGAAAAAGACAACACAACTGAATTTGTTCCAACCAGCCACTATCATCCTGCCACAAAGAAGTATGTAGATGACAGTATCAGTGTTGCAGGTGGTGGTGATATGTTAAAATCTGTATATGACCAGAGTGGAAACGGGCTGGTGGACGACACAGAAAAGTTTGGCGGACAGTTGCCCTCTTACTACGCTACAAAAACAGATGTGGACTCTAAGGCACCTAAGTCACATGTTTCTAGCTCCGACATATATGGGGTTGGAAATGCATCTTCCTATGGTCATTTGAAGCTTGCGAATAACCTGACAACAACGGCAACAACCGGCGTTGCTCTTTCTGCATATCAGGGTAAGGTACTAAAAGATAAAATTGCAGAACTTAACACGCCACCGGAACTTACAACCGTGAGCCCGGATGGCACAAAAATCGGCGAGGCTGCGTGGACTGGCACGGGCTGGGTATGCACGTCGCAGAACACTAAATATACCGTTGTAAGGTCTCCGTCTTCTGATGTTTTGGGTTTTAATCGCTTTTGTTTAAAGCCGGCAAACGCCTCATATGACTGGCGTAGATGGACACCGATCTTCGAATATAATGGGGTTAAATACGAATTCTTCTACTCAAGAAGCAGAAAGTTATATGAAGCGTTAATCCCCGCAAATACAATGACAGCAGCAGAAATTGTATCTTCTATCGCATGGGAGACAATTGCTCCGACAGAGCTCAGATATGGGAAAATATCAAACGCTCTTGGACATTATGTTGATACTATAACAAACGCAGATGGGTCTACATCTAAAGATGAAAAGTATTTTGTCAGAAGAGAGAGTGATTTCAGATACTCTCAAGGCAGTATTACTGAAGAAGACGCAAATATTCAAATGGGGTTATATTTAGGAAAATACACTATAGCCCCAGGCAGTATGGACATAAACAGTATTGCTTATCTTTTTTTATGCCTCGATCTCGAGGTGGTTGGAAAGGCTGATATTTACAATACAACAGCAATATTCGATGTATTAAATGGCACAACATCAGAATTTATAGTAGATTGTATTGACAACTTTAGTTAAACAAAAAACCCGACAGGCGATTGCTTGTCGGGTTTTATTGCGGATACAACAAGGTTCCGAGGTACCCGACTGCAATCTTTGATTGCGATATCGGGTCGGGTTCTTATTTATAATGTGATTAGTGAATAATAACTGCCTCTGTTTCTTTATCAAAGAGGTGAATCTTGTTTGCGTCAAGAGCAATCTTGATGTTCTGACCATGTTTAGCAGTTGTGCGTGGATTAACTCTTGCGGTAAAGTTAACGCCTTCAACCTTGAAGTAGAGGAATGTCTCTGCACCCATCATCTCAACGAGGTCAATATCTACATCAGATACACATTCAGGCATTGATGCAATAGCGTTTTCGCTATCATCGATGTTTTCGGGTCTGATACCCATAATAACCTGCTTGCCGTTGTATGCAAGAACTTCTTCCTTCTTGCCCTTACCGTCAGGCAATTTAATTGAGAAATTGCCATTTGTGAGGTATGTGCCCTCTTCTCTGCAATCAACCGTAACCTCGATAAAATTCATCTGTGGGCTTCCGATAAAGCCTGCGACGAACATGTTGCAAGGATACATATAAAGGTTGTTAGGTGAATCAACCTGCTGAATAATACCATCTTTCATAACAACGATTCTTGTACCCATTGTCATAGCTTCTGTCTGGTCATGAGTAACATAGATAAATGTTGTCTGAAGCTTTTTATGAAGCTTACCGATTTCGGTTCTCATCTGTACTCTGAGCTTAGCATCAAGGTTAGAGAGAGGTTCGTCCATAAGGAATACTTTGGGCTCACGCACGATGGCACGACCGAGAGCAACACGCTGTCTCTGACCACCAGAGAGTGCCTTTGGCTTTCTGTCGAGCAAATGCTCAATGCCGAGAATCTGTGCAGCTTCATTAACCTTTTTCTTAATCTCACTCTTTGGAACCTTTCTGAGCTTGAGACCAAACGCCATGTTTTCAAAAACTGTCATGTGTGGATAAAGAGCATAGTTCTGGAAAACCATTGCGATATCTCTGTTTTTAGGAGCGATATCGTTTACAAGCTGGTCGCCTATGTAAAGCTCGCCGTCTGTGATTTCTTCAAGACCGGCAATCATTCTGAGTGTTGTTGACTTGCCGCAGCCTGAGGGACCAACGAAGATTATAAACTCTTTGTCCTCAATCTCCAAATTAAAATCTGTTACGGCAGTAAACCCGCCGGTGTACGTCTTTGTTATGTTTTTAAGACTTAAACTTGCCATGAAAAATACCTCCTGTATTTTATAATCATTATCCATATTAACACAGTTTATTGTAACACACTTCTTATAAAATTGTTAGAGCCTAAATACACAAATTTATAAAAATCTTTTTAGTAAATATGTATAAAGTGGAAAAAAACAACCTTTTTTTATTAAAAAAATAACCAAAAAATTTGTTTTTTTAATCTATTTACTTGAAAATTTGTTACAAATGGTATATAATGCAAAAATGCGGGATGACAGTAATCTTGTGAGTTGCTGTCGTATTAAAAAATTAAATTCAGACTAATTTTAAAGAGAGATGATTTTTATGATAAGAGCAGGGGTTTTGGGAGCGACAGGATATGCAGGCATAGAAACTGTGCGTCTTTTGCTCAGACACAGCGGTGTTACTCTTACCCGAGTGGTTTCTCATTCTAATGTGGGTGCGGTTATATCAGACCTTTATCCAAATTTGAGAGGCATTTGCGATATGGAGTTTACAGGGCTTGATATAGATGATATAGCAGAAAACTGCGATGTTGTATTTACGGCTCTTCCTCATGGTGCATCAAAGGAGGTTATCCCTTCGCTTTACAAAAAAGGTCTTAAGATAATTGACCTTTCGGGCGATTTCAGATATGATGACCCCAAAGTGTATGAAAAATGGTATGGCGAGCCACACTCTGATACTGAGCTTTTGGAGAAGTCGGTTTATGGTCTGTGCGAGCTATACCGAGACAAAATAAAAGAGGCAAGTCTTATCGGAAATCCGGGATGTTATACCACGTGTTCCATCACGGCTCTCTATCCTATTGCGGCGTCAGGGCTTGCTGATAACCACAGTATAATAATTGATGCCAAATCGGGTGTTACGGGTGCCGGCAGAGGCGCAGCCCTTCCTAATATGTTCTGCGAGTGCACTGAGACGATGAAAGCATACAAGATTGCAACACATCGCCATACATCAGAGATTGAGCAGGAAATCTCAAAAGCAGCAAGAGAGGAAATAATGCTCTCCTTCACTCCGCACCTTGCGCCTATGAAGAGGGGAATCCTTGCAACATGCTATGTAAACCTTAAGGAGAAAAAGACGACCGAAGATATAGTTGCCATTTACAAGGATTTTTATGAAGATGAGCCGTTTATTAGAGTGTATGATGCAGGTAAACTGCCAGAGGTAAAGGATGTTGCGGGTTCGAACCGTGTCGGCATTGGAATTGTTGTCGATGAGAGGCTAAAAAGAGCGGTGATTGTATCCTGTATTGATAATCTTATCAAGGGCGCTGCAGGACAGGCGATACAGAATATGAATATAATTTTTGGATTGCCCGAGGATACAGGGCTTTATGACATAGCGACATATCTATAATACAAACGGAGGTAAAACATGAATCAGCCGGAAATAAAACCAATTATAGACAAAGCAAAAATACTAATAGAAGCACTGCCATACATTCAGAAATTTTATGGTAAAACCGTTGTTATTAAATACGGCGGCAACGCTATGATAAATGAAGAACTAAAGAACAAGGTTATGGAGGATGTTACCTTGCTCAAATATATTGGAATAAATCCCATTGTTGTACACGGAGGTGGCCCGGATATATCAGCTGCTCTTAAAACCTTTGGGGTTGAGAGCGAGTTCGTCAACGGGCTTCGTGTGACGGACGAGCAAACAATGAATGTTGCAAGAATGGTTTTGATTGGCAAAACCAACAAAGAGATAGTTTCTCTTCTTGGTACAAAGGGAGGCAAGGGACTTGGCATTTCTGGAATTGACGGCAAGCTTATAGAATGTAAAAAATATTATACCGAAGTAGATGGAGAAAAGGTCGATATTGGTTATGTGGGGGATATTATAAATATAAACTCAAAGGTGCTTGAGGTTATGACCAAGGATGACTACATTCCTGTTGTTGCTCCGATTGGCGTTGATGATGAGGGCAACAGCTATAACATCAACGCAGACACGGTTGCAGGTGCGATCGCGGCAGCGCTTAAAGCAGAAAAGCTGATTTTGCTGACAGATATTGAGGGCGTGAAGGAATCTCCTGACAGCGAGGATATTATCTTTAAAATAGGAAAAGAAGAGATAGTTAAAATGATAGAGGACGGCAAAATTGTGGGGGGAATGATACCAAAGGTGCGTGGATGTATCGAAGCAATAGATGCAGGTGTAAACAATGTGCATATAATTGACGGAAGAATTCCGCACTGTTTGCTTCTTGAAATATTTACAGATAGCGGTATAGGAACAATGATTACAAAATAAAAAAGACGGCCTCGCCGTCTTTTTTATTTTGCTTTATGCTTTACATTATTCTCAAACGGTGCTATAATCTATCTAAAATGGTGGGTATTTTGTTTTGTAGGGGGTGAGTCTAATTAAAGAGAAGTTGAAATCAGCGATACAGAAGATAATCGTTATTATTTTGGCGTGTCTGCTTGGACTTTGTGTTCTGCCGGTTGGACTTATTCCCGATAAAGAGCCTGAAGACATGGGCGACTTTATCAGATTTTTTGCACAGGATGAAAAGTATCCGCAAAGTCTTGGCGCAGTAAAAGGTATAGAAAACATAGGGCGTGGGAACTCTGCATTTTTAAGGTTTAACCTTGAGGAGCTGTTTGACACCAATGTCGATGAAATTAAATCTGTGCGACTTCGACTTGCGTTTTTAAAGGGCAGCGGGGAGATGAAGAACGATATTGAGATAGTACAAATCCCTAATAATATATGGCAAAAGGCAGATGGCATTGCAACCCCCTTTTTTTGCGGAGAAAGAAAGATTGCGCTGATACATCCGCAGACAAAAAGTTCGGAAGACAGTTTGTCAGAAATCGACATAACGGAGATTGTAAAAGAAGGGGCTCTGCGCGGCGAGTATAGTGTAGATCTTTGCCTTAGAGCAGAGATGTCTGTGCCGGTTCATCTTGCCACGGGAGAGTTTTATGATTCGGCATACCGCCCTTATATAAAGGTTGTTACGGGCGAGGCGCAGGACAAGGATGCCTACAGCTATCGGCGAGCACGGCTTTCAGAGGCGGTATATGTCTCAAAAATGGATGCAACAATGAGAGGAATCGACCTTGTAAAAGAAAATCAATGTATAGTGGCAGGTGGAGGTAACGAAATCTATTTAAAGTTTGAACTTAACGAAAACTCGATTTTCGATACCGTATACAGTGCGCGACTTTCTCTTTGCAAGAAGAGTGGAATAAAAGATTCAAGACTTATGATATACTGTGTCAACAACAATCAGTGGTCGGGTGACAATATAAGTTATGGCGCTTTGCCAAGAGGAGAAGAAAGCATCGCGGCACAATTTGTTGCAGGAGATGATGGTAGAGTCAACATAGATATAACGGGTGCAGTGTGTGAGGCACGCTCTCTTGGAATCAAATCTCTTACCCTGCGTATTGTTGGCGATGAGGATTTGACAGGGTTTTATGGAATGGAGGACGAGAGAAGAAAGCCTGCTCTTTATATAAAGGCTACCGATGACAAAAACATAGGCTGCGCCGCCGAAGCGGCACTTAACGCGCTCGGCGTTAATTCTGCATCCTTTGTAACTATGAATTTGTCCGCTTCGTACAGAGCTCAGGATGGAACCGATGCAAAAATTCGTTGGAGAGAATATGACGAAAACGGCAGAGAGATAACAGGTCGACACATATCTCAAGGAGGAGAGATAACAAGACCGAAATGGTTTGAGGATAGCGCTAACGTGGTGGCCGAGGCAAAAATAAGGTCAGGAGATTATGTAACGAGTCGCAGATACTATGTGACTGTTCCGTCTTCTGCTACGCCTGATTATAGCAATCGCACATTTGGAAATTATATTGATATAGGAAACAGACAAAGCGAGGAGGACCATCTCTTTGACAGTATAAACATTAGCGCAGTAAGACGCAGATGGACATCGGGCAGAATGTTCACATATCGTGTGCCTGATATTGACGGAAGGATGCTGCTTAACCTTGGGTGCGTACCTGAAGAGGATAATTATATAACACTTAAGTTGTGGGAGGGAGACAAGCAGAACGACTGTGAGTTTACACTCTCTGTGTGCGATGAAGAAAGAAAAACAATCGTCTTAAAAACGCCAGATGACGGGCTTGTACATGATAAGGGCTTTGTATATGCGACATATAAACTACCAAAGGAATTTACAGAAGGCAAAAGTTATGTAAGTCTTTGTCTGTCTGCACGAGGGAAAACTCTTGCAGAGGATGACCAACCCGAATTTGAGGGTAGGGGAATATATGCTGCGTATGTGACGCAGAGCGCGTTCTTTGAACCTAAGGAGTTTGTGAAGCAGGGTGAAAAGGCAATAAGTGAGCCGTATTTTGGCGAGGATGCGACAAGTAAGTTTATAAGAAATTTAAGAGCAATGCTGATTCCTGTGAATGTTCGTGATGTTGCAGAGCGAACGATGAGCCTTGACAAGGACAATGGTGTAGCAGTCTTTACAGGAGAAGAATTAAATATTGCGTTTGCTGTGGATAATGCTAAGCAAACGGCACAAATATATCAAAAGACGGAGTATTACGACAGATATTGTGAAGGATGTCGAGTATCTGTCGATAAAGAGCTTGTTGTGGTTGATTTTGGTGACTATAAATTGTTGTGGAACATGTCAGAGACAGAGGCAGCAGAGTTGCCGTACAGACGCATGGAAATGTCGGGAGTGTACAAGGATGCGGAAGGAAATTACTACACCTTCTCTGAAGAGTGGCAGATGACCGACGACAGTGTAATTCCGGAAGGTGAGATTGTGCATGATGGAAGAGAAATTGTGGTTAAACCAGATTCGGCTATACTTCTTGCGCATATCTCAAATCCTTTGCACGAGTCTGACTGGCGAGTTAACAAGATTAACGGCAAAAATGTGTCAGAGTTTGTGTTTGATGAAAACGAAACGGTCAGAGTGGTTACTGTAAAGGAGGTTGGCGGAACATCATTAAAAGCCGAGAAGCTTACTGTTGTATTTGCAGTATATGATAATGATAAACTTGCGTCTGTGCATCAAAAGATGCTTAAGCCTACAGACAGCATAGACATGTATTCGATAGATTTTTCGGATTGTGATATATCTCTGAAAAAAGGAAGAAGCATTAGAGTATTTGTGTATGACAGCGAGGCGGATATGACAGAAATTGCGCCCAAACTTGAATTGCCATAAGGAAGTATAAAATCAGGGCGGTTCTAAATAATATTATTGCAATTCTTTTCGGTTTGTGATAAAGTTTAATGTGTATAAAGTTGCATAGGCGGCAACGGAAAAGGAGAAGTTATGGATAATAAACAATTTAAACCTTATATTCCGGCGGAAAGGGTGACTCCGGAACTTACGATTACATCGGTAATAATGGGAATAATTCTGGCTATTGTATTTGGTGCAGCGAACGCGTATCTTGGATTGCGTGTCGGCATGACCGTCTCTGCGTCAATACCTGCTGCGGTAATCTCGATGGGCGTGATTCGTGTGCTGATGCGCAAGAACTCCATACTGGAGAGTAACATTGTGCAAACTATTGGTTCTGCCGGCGAATCGCTCGCGGCAGGTGCTATCTTTACCCTTCCTGCACTTTTCTTGTGGGCGGCAGAGGGCAAGGCGGACAAACCCGGTATGATTGAGATTACACTTATCGCTCTCCTCGGAGGCTTGATTGGCGTATTCTTTATGATACCTCTTCGTAACGCACTTATTGTTAAAGAACATGGCGTTTTGCCATATCCTGAGGGCACTGCGTGTGCGGAAGTTCTTTTGGCAGGAGAAGAAGGCGGCGCAAATGCTTCTACTGTATTTGCGGGCATGGGATTTGCAGCACTTTTCAAGTTTATAATTGACGGTTTGAAGGTGGTTGCCGGAGAAATATCTGTCAGCGTTAAAGGCTTTGCGGGGTTAATCGGAACACAAATTTATCCTGCGGTAATGAGTGTTGGATATATATGTGGAGCGAGAATCTCTTCATATCTTTTTGCAGGTGGTGTATTGAGCTGGCTTGTAATGATTCCTATGATAGTTCTTTTTGGCGAAAATGCAATACTCTATCCGGGTACTGCCACGATAGGCGAGATTTATGCAGCTGGTGGAGCAAGTGCAATATGGAGTTCTTACATCAGATACATCGGTGCAGGTGCACTTGCAGCGGGAGGCATCATAAGTCTTATAAAGTCTTTGCCGCTTATAGTTAAAACTTTTGGCGGTGCAATGAAGAGCATCGTAAATACACAGAGCGAATCAAATGTGCGCACAGGAAAAGATATAAATATGGCAACTGTATTGATTGTAATTGCAGTTCTTACACTTTTAATATGGCTTGTGCCTGCGATTCCTGTTTCATTTATTGGCGCAGTGATAATAGTTGTTTTTGGCTTCTTTTTTGCTACGGTTTCATCCCGCATGGTTGGTTTGGTAGGAAGCAGCAACAATCCTGTTTCAGGTATGGCAATAGCAACATTGTTGGTTGCAACACTTATTCTTAAATTTACTGGAACAACAGGGGTTGCGGGAATGTGTAGCGCTATTGCAATCGGTTCTATAATTTGCATAGTTTCTGCTATTGCAGGTGATACATCACAGGATTTAAAAACAGGCTACTTGCTTGGTGCGACACCAAAAAAGCAGCAGATAGGTGAGATTTTTGGAGTTGTTGCAGCGGCTCTTGCAATTGGAGGAACCCTCTACTTGCTCGATAGCGCATGGGGTTTTGGCACAGACGAACTTGCGGCTCCGCAGGCTACACTTATGAAGATTATTATTGAGGGTGTTATGGAAGGAAATCTTCCATGGGCACTTGTGTTTATCGGTGTGTTTATTGCGATATTTGTTGAGATTATAGGTATACCCGTGCTTCCATTTGCAATTGGTGTTTATTTGCCAATACACCTTACTGCGTGCATTATGGTTGGTGGACTTGTTCGTCTTGCGTTTGATAAGCTCAAGAAGGACAAAGAAGAGAAGGAAGCAATCGTAAGCGACGGCATTTTGTTCTGCTCCGGTATGATTGCCGGCGAGGGTGTTGTAGGTATTGTTCTTGCCCTTCTTGCAGTGTTTGGCGTAGACAAGGCTCTTGACCTTTCAGCAAAACTTGGTATACCCATGATTGTATCAAACATAGGAGGTCTGGTATTGTTTGCGGTAACAATTCTTACCCTTTGTAAATTCTCTGTTTGGAAGAAGAGAAAATAGCTTATGAAGAATAAATGCTCGGAAAATTATCTTGATAAAACACCCATAAGATATGAGAATATCCAGTGGAAAAGCGAGGACGGAGTGATAACTTTAGAGATTGAAAACAAAGGAGTTTTTAATCGCATAGCTCAGAGACTGTTTAAAAAACCCAAAATAAGCTATGTTCATTTAGATGAAATGGGAAGTTTTGTCTGGCCCAGAGTGGACGGTGAGAAGACAGTTTTTGATATAGGAAAAGATGTTGAAGAAAATTTTGGGGACAGTGCAAAGCCTGTCTATGAAAGACTTATCAAGTATTTGCAGATACTAGAGAGTTATCGCTTTATTTATTTTAAATAACAACAAAAATCCTGATTTGCAGTGGCAAATCAGGATTTTTTGTGTCTTAATCTTCATCAGGAACAATCGGCTCGGTCAAACGATAACTGAAGATATCGTCATAGGCTGCAAGCTCATCAGAGGTAATTGGAATAACCTGAATAAGCCCTGTTGCCTCGGTGCCGGATGCGGCGTTGTGATAAAAGTAGCCGGGAAAGAGCGAAGGCCCATAATAGTTCTCGTCGTATATATCCTCGCTGCGTTGTTTTTCTTTTTGCTGCATATAAAACTCGGGGTTGATTTGTTCGTTTCTGATTTGTTTGTTTTCTTTGTTTTGTTTATTCAAAAGTACCAACTCCTCGAAATTATTTTGTTATTTTATAAAGAATATATTCCTAAAAAATTTTTGAAAAAATAAAAATAATTACAAAATGAGTGTATGGCACGATATGGCACTTTTTTTTGTGCATAATAAAAATATAAACAAAAGAAAGGAGATGTGGCAAATGCCAAATTTAACAACCCCCATACCGCCAAAGCTTACCGGCAGGGCGGAGACGGATGTGGAAACTCTGAAAAGATGGGGCACAGCTCTTATAGACGAGCTGAGCTATCTTTTCAACAATCTCGATAGCAGTAATGTTGTTGAGGCGGCGTCGGTCAAGGCGGAAAACATCGAGACAACCAATGCGAAAATTACTAACGCGCAAATCGGTGCGCTCTCAGCGGACAAGCTGAGCGCGGGAAGCGTCGATACCGGCAAGGTAAGTGTAAAGGATGCTGATGGCAGACTTACAATCAGCGGTTCTAAAATAGTCATAAAGGACAAACGCAGAGAAAGATTTACAGTGTCTTATGACAAGAGCAATGATATGTTCAGATTTGAGCTTTTCAATGAGGATGGTGAGAAGACTGTAAGCATCGACAGCAGAGGTGACGCTGTGTTTGGAGGAAGGCTTGAGAGTGCAAAAATCTATGCCTCTACCATAATAGGTACCGATCTTGAGTCTTACGAAGGTGTAGACGGTGGAGTTTTTGCAGACATTGACAGCACAGGTGTAAAAATTATGCAGGATGAAGACGGCAACCGGAAACAGAAAATAGGAATGTCGGTAGCAGATGATGGTACGGCGTACTTTATTTTGGGTGCGGGTAACGGAAGTGGTAAAAAGGTGATAAATGGTGTTGTTTATGCAAATGGCTCGTTCAAGGTCGAGAAAAACGAAAGTTATGCAAACATGGGCATAGTTGGCGCAAAACCGTTTATTCACTTCTGGGAGGATAGCGACGAGCTGTGGTTAAGCGGAGATCGAGTGCTGATAAATGGTACAGATGTATTGAAAGAAATCTCAAAAATGAAGAATGAAATACAGGCGCTTAAACCAACAGAACCAAACTAGAATTCAAATTAAGAAAGGGTAATTAAAATGTATATTAACAATTACAATGGAAAAATAAAACCAGAATTTTTTTCAAAGGTAGTAGAGAGTTATACTCTTTATAAAGAGCATAAACGAGCAATGGATAGAAGGATAATTGAAAACAACAGGTGGTTTAAATCAAGATACGGAGCAGGAGAGATGGAAATTCCCGAGCCGACGACACCATATATATTCAATGTGATTGCAAACAAGCACGCAGATGCGATGGATAACTATCCTCAACCAAGCATTCTTGAAAGAGAAGAAGCTGACCGACCAATTGCTGAGGCGCTTGGCAAGATGCTGCCGCTTCAGATGGATTTGTGTGGTTTCAAACGCACATATAGCCGCGCGTGGTGGTACAAGCTTAAAAACGGAGCTGCATGTTACGGAGTATTCTTTAATCCTACTCTAAGAAACAACAGAGGGGAGATAGATATAAGAAAAATTGATCTTTTAAATCTCTTCTGGGAGCCGGGAATAACCGATATTCAGGACAGCAAGTTTGTATTTGTGACAGCTCTTTGCGATAACGATGCAATGAAGGAAAAGTATCCAATGTATGCGGATAAGTTCTCGTCAGGCTCATCAATGGATGCGCAGATGTATGATGATATGGACGGTGTTTCGCCAAACGATGTATTAAGGGATAAGAGTCTTATTGTAGATTGCTACTATAAAAAGCAAAGGGGCGATAGACATACGGTTGAACTCATAAAGTTTTTTGACAATGTAATTCTCGATGCATCGGAGGACAGAGGAGACAATGGACTCTATGATCATGGTAAATATCCGCTGGTCATGGACGTACTCTATCCCGATGAAGATTCTCCGGCAGGATTTGGTTTGGTTGACATAATAAAAAACCCACAGATGTACATAGATAAGCTTGACGGAATTATAAGCAAAAATGCGATGATTTCGGGTAAGACAAGATTCATGATAAAAGATAATGGGGGGCTCAACGAATACGAGCTTACAGATCTGACAAAGGATATAATACATGTGGCGGGTTCTGTAGGGGATGAAAACATCCGAGAACTTCAGGCAAGACCTCTCCATTCCTTTATAATGCAGCACCGTAAAAACAAGATTGACGAGCTTAAGGAGGTATCGGGCAATCTTGACTTTCAGCAAGGCAGCACAACGGGCGGTGTTACTGCGTATTCTGCAATTGTTGCCCTTCAGGAAGCAGGAGAAAAACTCTCAAGGGATATGATAAATGAG
Organism: Clostridia bacterium; assembly: GCA_045614945.1. Lineage (GTDB taxonomy): Bacteria > Bacillota > Clostridia > Monoglobales > Monoglobaceae > UMGS1820. Next base: position 12,712 of record JAZLDW010000068.1, read on the forward strand.
AGCTATGAGGCGTATAAACAGATTATCAGTATTTGCATAGAGCTAATAAGACAGTTCTATGATGAGCCGCGTACCTACAGGGTAGGAGAAACGGAAGGAAAAGCTGAGTATATTTCGTTCTCGAACGAGGGGCTTCGTGGTAAAGAAAGCCGACTTCCTGCGGAGTTTGACATAACGATAAGTGCTGAAAAAAATAATCCGTACAGCCGAATTACTCAGAATCAGACGCTGACGGATTTATGGAAGATGGGTCTTTTTAGAAAAGACACTATTTCAGAATCAATAATGATGCTCGAGAGCCTTCATTTAGATGGTAAAGAAAAACTAATAGAAACTCTGCGTAAGATGGCGTCAGAGCAAAACCCTGCCAATAACACGGAGCTCATCAGTGGGCTTGATGAAAATGGGAGAATAGTTGGGATTAAAGGAAAAAAGGCAAGGAGAGCCTGACCGATACTCAAGCTTCTTGCAATAAGCCTCTCCGTTAAGTACAAATATACCAATCTGGCCCTTTAAAATCTGCGGCTGAAATTTGATAAAAACAATATCCTCGTCGCAGATGATTGGGTCCATGCTGTCGCCTGAGATACGGATGCATGCGTCGGCATCGATGGGTGCCTCGATTTCAATTTCCTCAAAGTCTGAGCCGCCGAGATAGTTGCCAATGCCTGCAGCAGCAGGTTGAAGATACAAGGGCAAAGTCTTAAGCGACGAAGATGGACTTATTCTCATATTGTTATATTCAAAGTCGATGCAGTTGTATACTGCCGCGCGGCCCTGGGGGGATAGTTTTGATATTGTGGACAGAATTTGACTGCCAGAGGGGTTGACGGTCCACGATGTCTGCTTGTCTGAAAAGAATGAGAGGATATCATCAATCTTATAAATATCGCATAACTTAAGAAAAACCGAAATGGAAGGCTCTGACTTACCAGTCTCCCATGAGCTGAATGTAGACTGTGAAACCCCTAAACTGTTGTATACATCACATTGAGTCAGCCCCGCTGCCTTGCGCGCCTTTTTCAGTTTGGCGCTGATAATCTTATCAGCCATAATATCACTTTCCTTTCTGCGTTACTACACCTCTATTATACATTAACATTTCAGGTGTTATTTGTCAATATAAATAACGAAAAATTTGTTAAAATTTTCTTGACAAACGAAAAATGCGGTATATAATGTTTAATATAACAAAAGTTTCGTTTGTTTTGCAGAAAACGACAAAAATGCCTTTGAGTTAGCAAAAAAGGTCGAAAAGTGATATTGGGCGTCAGGTAACGGTGTGTAAAATATATCGTAAAGGAGGGAAAATCGTGACGCATCCCGATATAATAAAAGCGGAGATATTTGGATATCCGCACGGAAACAAAATCTGCAAAACAGGAGTGTGTTTAAATTGCGAGGCCGACCTGTACGATGATAATGGCGAAGCGGTGGTAAGCACAGACGGAATGTTTTGTAGTATGGAATGTTGCTGTGAATATTACGAGATTTCGCCAATCGAACATTAGAAGCCGCAACACAAAAAAGACGATATATAAACAAATAGGGTATAGAAAAAAGAGAAAGGAATTGTATATCATGGTACTTTGCAGTGAAAATGAAGTAAAAAAATGGCTTAGAAATCTTGCGATTATAAAAAAGGAACTTGAACTAAAAATGAGATTTTACAGAGAAATCACAAACGGGGCAGGAGACGATGCGTTCTTTAGGAAGCATTGCATATATTACAGAGAACAAATTGAAGAAACCCAGAACAAGCTTAAGGAGCAAATGTCAGATGTGGAGAGACTTTTTGGTTTGCTCTGCGAGGACGAAAAACTTGTGATGACGGCAAGATATATAACTGCTGTAAAATGGGATTACATAGAAAGATATGTATTTTACAGCAGGCGTCAGGCGATAAGGCTTCATAACGAGGCAGTTAAAAAGCTTGTGGGATGTAGTGTTGGAGAGTGATTTTATGGAAGAAATGAACGAGAATAAGATTTCAGATCAGGCATATCAGAAACTGTCAGAACTTTTAAAATGCGGCAACGAAAGGGTAGAACTTGCTGCCGCAAAGGAGCTTGTCTCAATGTTTTCCAGAGCCGATAGGGATGACTGTGATGATATAAATCTTGAGGTAACAATAACGATAAAGGAATAAGCGACAAAATTTAAAAGAAAGGGGGTAAAATATGTGAGAAAACAGCTATTAAATATTGAACTTACCAGGACGCAGAGAGAGTTTATGAACGCAGACGCAGATGAGGTGCTGTTTGGTGGGGCGGCGGGCGGCGGTAAATCTTATGGGCAACTTGTAGACGCTCTGATTTATGCCTTGAAGTATCCTCGCAGTCGTCAACTTATATTGCGTAAAACTTTCCCCGAGCTTGAGCATTCTATGATTTTTACATCTCTCGGGTTTTACCCCAAAAATGTATGCAAATACAGCGCAACTGCAAAAAAGTGGAACTTTGTAAACGGGTCGGTCATAGAGTTTGGTTACTGCGCCACAAAGGCTGATGTTTTCAGGTATCAGGGGGCAGAATATGATGTGGTCAGATTTGACGAACTGACGCATTTTACAGAGGAGCAATATACCTATCTTATATCAAGGGTGCGCGGTGTAAATCCGTATCCCAAAATGGTTAAGTCAAGCACAAACCCTGGTGGCCCAGGACATATATGGGTTAAAAACAGATTTATTGATGGATATACTCCGGGTAAGGTGCATGAAGATACAGACACAGGAGCAAGACGATTGTTTATTCCGTCTCTTGTGACTGACAATGTGTTTTTAATGAATGCAGATGCAGATTATGTAAAGAGACTTGAACAGCTGCCCGAGAATGAGCGGAAGGCGCTTCTTTATGGTCAGTGGGATATTTTTGACGGACAAGTTTTTTCCGAGTGGCGCAACTCTGCCTTTGGCAGAAGAACGCGCAAATGGTCACATGTGATAGAACCGTTTAAGATACCAAAAGAGTGGAGGCGTTTTCGCGCATTTGATTTTGGGTATTCAAAGCCTTTTGCGGTATCGTGGTTTGCTGTTGATAATGATGGCAGAGCCTATAACTACCGTGAGCTTTATGGTTGCACAGGTACGCCTGATGTTGGGGTAAAGTGGACAGCCCCCAAAATCGCTGACAAGATACGGGAGATAGAAGAGAGCGAGGACAAAGGCTGTACTATAACGGGCTATGCTGACCCTGCTATATGGAATAGCACAGGCTCGCCTGAGGGGAGTATAGCCGAGATGATGGAGAGGAGAGGTGTATATTTTGAGAAAGGCAATAACGATCGCCTGGCCGGGAAAATGCAGGTGCACAGCAGACTTGCTTTTGACAAAGAAGGGATGCCGATGATATATTTCTTTGAAAATTGCAAGAATATGATAAGGACTCTGCCTCAGCTTACTTATGACAGCACAAGGCCGGAGGATGTTGACACAACAGGGGAGGACCATCTCTATGATGCGATGAAGTATTTTCTGATGTCTGACCCTATTGCCTTGCGAAAAAGTGAAAATCCTCCGACAAAGGAGTATAGTCCTTTTGATACGGAGGATTTGCAGAAGTATCCGCGTTTTATTGTGTAGGAGTTGCAAGCCTATTGCCTTGAATAATTGCCCCGTGCCCATATGGGAATCCCTCAACCGCAAGCGCTCCCCCCTCCCTTGTCTAAAGGGAGGGATACAACGAAACGACAACGCAGATCTTTCCATAATGGATGATGATGGCAACAGATGCAACGGGAGGATAATATCCGCCTCTATCTCAATCCCTCGCGCAAAATTCCTACGACCCCACTATAAACTTCTTCGAAATCCTCAATAGGCAGAGGATTTTTGCCAAGCCCGATTTCCAATGTGAAACCGGGCTTTTTGTATGTCTTTATAAACCAGTCCTTGTATCCGCCATAAGCGGAAATCCCTTTGGGAAGGTCGCGGCGATAGCGACTGACCGATTCAAATCTTTGCAGATACTCCTCTGTTCCCTGTGGAACATATCCGCAAAAATCATAATATATTACCTCTCCCTGGCTGTGCAGTGCCATTACCATATCAAACCGGTTTTGCCTTGTAAAGTTTGCAACCGCACGGCTTTCGGGCTCTGATTCGGGATATTCTCCTCCCCACCTTGTAGGTCCGGGGGAGAGTATCCCGTTTTTCTCTTCAAGACTTTTCGATAGTTGCCACATAGCATCATAGTTGTGGTTAAGATCAACGCCACAGGCATTTGCCTGCCACGGTGAGCCGCCGGCGGCAATATCAACGCCGTCAGGATTTACCATAGGGACAACATACAGACATGTGCTGCTAAATATTGCGTCTGCGTCATAAAGTCCTTCTGCGAGATCTCTTGCAAAACAAAAGAGCACCTTTGCGGTCAACCATTCCATACCGTGATGACAACCGTTGTAAAAAATTTTTTTCGAGCCACGCCCAAGCTTTATTGCATGAAGGTCGTGTCCAGCCCTGCTCTGACCAATGGAAAAGACAGGAATATCCCGGTGAAGCTGTTTGAAATTAATGATGTCGCGAGTGAGGTCACTATATGTGTATACATTGGTATAAGGCACTTGAATCACAGCCTTTCTGCGCCTGTTTTGTTTAATCATTACAATTATATGTCAAATTTATTGGAAACATAAACAAAATAGAAAAATAAATGATATTTTTCTAAAAAAAGTATTGAAAAATGCACTTAAGGATGTTATAATGCTAAATATATGATTAAAAATTAATTAAAATACGGAGAGATGCACCCAAAATCCGTATTTGACTTTGCATATTCATATACAAGAAAGGAGGAGCCTTAAGGATAAATGATTTGTGGTATTTGATAATATTTGCCTTGTTAATAGGCGTTATCATTATCAGAAAGAGGCGTTAGTTTTTATTTAGGAGGCATGATAATTATGAAAAATTTAGGTAAGAAAATCAGCGTAGTTATTACTCTGGTTGCTATGATCGCAACTCTTGGCATCTCAGGATTTGCTGTGGAAGAAGTTG
>JAZLDW010000069.1:0-4815 GCA_045614945.1 Clostridia bacterium
TTTAGGTTCTTGTGCCGAAAGGTGTACAGGTTCGACCCCTGCTACCCGCACCAATAACAAAAGAGTCACTTTTTGTGGCTCTTTTATTATTTACTGAAAGAACAAATCCGGGGGCGAACCTGCCTCGGAGAAGACGAACACAATCAGGTGTTCCCGTACCAAATGAATAATACCCCCCTAATTTACAAACACTTCACTGTATGATATAATTAGTTCTATAAACTTAAATTTACAAGCACATAAAATTAAGGAGAATAAAAAATGAAATACATAAAAACGGAAAAATATGATATTGATATAATCAGACAAAAAATTATGGGACCTAACCCATTAAAATTAGAAGAAGAACTTATGAAAGATAATCGCATTAACCAAGGTGCTATTGTTATGGATTTAGGTAGCGGACAAGGAATCACATCCGTGTTTTTAGCAAAAGAATATGGGTTCAAAGTCTATGCGACAGACCTTTGGAGTGAACCACAAGAAAACCAAAAATTCTTTACTGAAATGGGATTAACCAAAGAGGAAATTATTGCTGTAAAAGTAGATGCTACAGATTTAAAATATGAAAAAGAATTCTTTGATGCAGTTGTCAGTACTGATTCCTATAATTATTTCGGAAGAGATGCCGCCTATTTAGATGAAAAACTTTTACCTTTTGTTAAGAAAGGCGGATATATTTATATAGTTGTTCCTGGTATGAAAAAAGACTGCCATGATAATATTCCAGAAGAATTGTTGTTATCCTGGACACCTGAACAATTAGACTATATTCATGATATAGAATACTGGAAAAATATCGTTTCAAAATCCCAGAACAGCGAGATTGTTTCTATTTATGAAATGGAAAGTAATGAAGAATGTTGGAACGATTGGATACAGTGCGATAATGAATATTCTATAAATGACAGAAAAGCAATTGAAGCAGGCGCATGTAAATATCTGAACTTTATTGCTATTGTTTTAAAGAAGAAATAAGTGCTGATAACAGATATCATTATATAACATGATATAAAGCCTGATTTACGGAGGTGGTCTTTATGAATTATAAAATTATTCGTTTAATTGATAAACCCGAAATGAAAGAACAGATGGCTGATTGGTTTCATGAAAAGTGGAGTGTACCTCTAACAGCATATCTTGAGAGCATGAATGACTGCCTGACAGGAAAAAACTCCGTTCCTCAATGGTATGTTGCTATGGAGGGCTCACGAATCATTGGGGGGCTGGGTGTGATTGAAAACGACTTTCATAACAGAAAAGACCTGACCCCGAATGTTTGCGCTGTGTATACAGAACCTGATAAACGTTGTCAGGGTGTGGCTGGGACATTGTTAAATTTTGTCTGCGACGATATGAAGTCAAAAGGAATTGAAATATTGTATCTTGTGACAGACCATACTTCATTTTATGAGAGATACGGATGGGAATTTTTATGTATGGTACAAGGAGACGGTGAACCTGATATGAGCAGGATGTATATTCACAGGATAAGATAACTGTTTTTGTGCGGTTTCTTATCTGGCATTTTTATTCAGACAAGGAGATATTATATGAACAAGTCACAAAGTTTTACAGAAGGGAAAATTTTCTCACCACTAATACACTTTGCATTGCCTGTACTTGTCGCATTGTTTTTGCAGGCAATGTATGGTGCAGTTGATTTGCTTATTGTTGGTCAGTTTGGTGGCGACCTTGCCGACGTATATGTATCGGCTGTGTCTACAGGAAGCCATATTATGCAGACATTAACCGTAGTTATTACAGGACTCGCTATGGGGCTCACCGTTTTTGTAGGCGAAAAAATCGGAGCAAAAAAAAGTGATGAGGCAGGAAAAATTATTGCCAGCGGTATTTTTCTGTTTGGTGTTCTTTCGGTTCTGTTTACAGTTATAATGTTAATTTCTGCACCAACGCTTTCCCGGCTTATGCAAGCTCCCACGGAAGCATTTGATGATACTGTACTTTATGTTGTAATTTGTTAAGCCGGAACAATATTTATTATTGCCTACAATCTGCTTGGCAGTATTTTCAGAGGTCTCGGAGATTCAAAAATTCCACTTCTTACAGTTACAATAGCATGTGTGCTTAATATTTTGGGCGACTTGCTTCTTGTTGCAATTTTCAAGATGGGTGCGGCAGGTGCAGCTATTGCAACAGTATTTGCACAGGCAGTAAGTGTTTTGCTCTCACTACTGATAATTCGTAAAAGAGAGCTACCGTTTACCTTTACGCTAAAAGATATTAAGCCTAACGGTGAATATATGAAAAAAGTGTTAAAACTCGGAACACCAATCGCATTCCAGGACCTGCTCGTCAGTTTTTCATTTCTTGTAATTATTGCGCTTGTAAACAAAATCGGACTTACTGAATCGGCAGGTATCGGTATAGCAGAAAAGGTTGTCATTTTTCTTATGTTGCTCCCATCTGCTTTTATGCAATCTATGTCTGCATTTGTTGCGCAGAATATCGGTGCCGGCAAAATGAACAGAGCTAAAAAGGCTTTGTGGTGCGGTATTGCATCCTCTTTGACGGTCGGGGTTGTAATAGGATATTTCACCTTTTTCCACGGGAATATACTGGCAGGCATTTTCGCAAAAGATGCAGATATTATCTGGTTAGCCGCCGATTATCTTAAAGCGTATGCGTTTGATTGTATCTTTGTTTCATTCCTTTTCTCATTCATTGGTTACTTCAACGGTTGCGGTTATACAACCTTTGTAATGATTCAAGGTATTATCGGTGGTATTGGGGTACGACTTCCCGTTTCCTGGGCAATGAGTAAAATAGTTCCTGTATCACTATTCCGTATAGGACTCGCAACGCCGATATCAACCGTGGTTCAAATTATTTTGTGTGTTGCATTTTTTATTATTATGCAACAATCTCAAAAGAAAAAAGAAAACAGATTAAAATCTGAAAATAAAACAGCTTAATGTAAATAGTGAAAAAATATAACTCTCAAGTCATTAATGACCTGAGAGTTTTTCTATTCACAATAAGGCTCAATCGCCTTTGAGACAAATTCAACATTCTAATCATATAACAATTAACTTCTCTTTACAATATTATAATACAAAATACTTCGCGTAGGTTGTACTATAAATAAACTTTTTACCTCTCTTCACATATTCGATAACAGCACATTATTTTTTTACTTTCTCACTAATTGCAAACACCATATTGACAATCTCAAATTATATATTATTATGCAGACAGATAAATTTTTGAGAACCATAAAATTGCAAACCCATTGATTCCATTGAGTTTGTATCTTATCACCAAGATGGTGTGACCTTTAGGTTCTTGTGCCGAAAGGTGTACAGGTTCAAGTCCTGCTACCCGCACCAAAAAATCTCAAGTCACAGGACTTGAGATTTTTTTATCCATTGCGAAAGCAATGGTATATCATCACCAAAGGTGTATATCATCAGCCGTTAGGCTGTATCTCATCACGCTTTAGCGTGTATAACTTTCGCAATGATGATATACAAGGCTTCGCCTTGATTTTAATGTGTTCATTCAGTACTTGAATGGGCACATATTTTATCCCCCTGCATATACTGATACTAAAACCAGATAAGGAGGTATCACTATGCACAACCAAAATAATTGTGGCAATCATCCTGAAATTAGAGATTTTGGACCGAAACCACTTATTTTTAATATAGAGCACGCTACAAATATGAATCAGAATTTTCGCACAACGCTTTGGACTGGCACTTATATGCAACTTACACTAATGAGCATTCCAGTTCGTGGAGAAATTGGTGTTGAAATGCACTCTGACGTTGACCAATTTATACGCATTGAAAGTGGAAACGCTAAAGTGTTTATGAGCGATTGCAGAAACACGCTAAGAGAAAGAGCGACAGTTGACGGAAAGTGTGCCATTATTATTCCCGCTGGCACGTGGCACAATATTATCAATATAGGAAACAGACCACTTAAATTATATTCTCTTTATGCGCCACCAAACCATCCTTTTGGCACGATTCATAAAACTAAAGAAGACGCTGAACACGAAGAATATTAATAAAAATAGGAGTTCATTCAAAAGTTAATGAACTCCTGTTAATTTATAGTGTAATTGTATTATCCATAACAATTGTTACGTTCTCTACGTCTTTACCGAATGCTTTTAAGTTATCCATACTTATTGTTACAGTGCATTTCCACGTTCCACTTACAATTTCGCCGTTATCATTAATAACAACGTTTATTGTTGGGTTAGTGTAATAAATTTTAGTATCTTCTTCATTCGCTGAAAGTTCGAGAGAAAGTCCCCTATCGTTTAAATCTTTAACAATATCACTTATATCGCCGATGGTGGAAATAGCGTGACCAACGCTCCCACTATTTTCGTCTTCTTTTGTACCTGACGTCTGTTCACACATAGTCATTTCTATGGCGACACCTTCGCCACTTTTACATGCACTTGCAGAGCTTACGTCATCATCTACAAGATTTTCATAACCACCTGTAATTCCGTTTATTTCAGTTGAATTGCTTTCAAGAAATTTGGTAATTATAGACTTTATGAAAGACATCATTTTTTCATTTTCGCCACCATTTATTTTAAGGTCTTTCATAATAATTTTTTGTTGCGATTTTACACTCACACTTGACTTTATAGCGGCATTTTTATATTCTTCTACAATTTTCGCTTTTGACCATTTTGATTATTCAGCGTAAGTTGCAGTTGTTACTCCTTTTACTACGTTTGTTGTCACTTCAGAAACCACCGACTGTGTAGTGTTTTGAATATTGTTTTCAGTTGCAACAATTACAGGTGCTTCAGTATTATAAACTGTT
>JAZLDW010000070.1:0-3580 GCA_045614945.1 Clostridia bacterium
GGCAGAGAGCTTGATAAAAACGATATAGAGAAACTGACAGCCTTTGCACAGACAATAGAAAATCCGTTTAAAATTCCTGTGGGCTTCAAATTTATGAATGCAAAGGAATACGGACTTACTTGTCCTGTTGTGGTTGGTACAGATTTATATGTAGGCGGTAAAATCAAATGGTCAGAAAATACAAGCGTAGCATTTGGATATTCCTTTGAAATGTTCGTATTATATGCTCAGTCTATGGGAATCGGAACCGTCTGGCTTGGCGGAACTATGAACCGCTCTGCTTATGAAGAAGCTATGGAACTGGATGGCGACGAAATTATGCCTTGCGCGAGTGCACTTGGATACCCTGCCGAGAAAATGTCTTTGCGTGAAAGTATGATGCGAAAAGGAGTTAAAGCCGATGAGCGTTTGCCTTTTGAAGAATTATTCTTTGACGGCTCATTTGATAAGCCTTTATCTAAAGAAAATGCAGGCAAATGGCTTGATGCCTTGGAAATGGTTAGACTTGCACCATCAGCAGTAAACAAGCAACCCTGGCAAGTTGTGGTGGCTGACAATGCAGTTCATTTTTACCTGAAACGCAGTAAGGGCTTTGCACGTACTGAGAAACTCGATATGCAAATGATTGATATGGGCATTGCACTTTGTCACTTTGACCTAACTGCCAAAGAAAATAATTTGAATATTGTCTTTGAACAAAATGATCCAAAACTTGAATCAGATGCAGAGTATATTGCATCTTTTAGTTTGGTGTAAAGACATACTTATAAAAATACCAACAGCCGATGCGAAATTTTCGCATTGGCTGTTTTTATTGACGGACAGGGTGGGATTCGAACCCACGTGCCCATTAAGGCAAACGCATTTCGAGCTGTTAGAGAGTCTTTTTAGATAGAGCAAATTAGCGGAAGTTAAAGGAAGTTAAAAAGCGATAAAAACCGCATAAAATCAAGGCTTTGAGGGGTTAAAATCCTTCAAAGCCTTTGCTGTTCTCGCTAATTTCGTATTGCCACTTTTAAATAGCTTTTTTGGGTTTTCGCTAGAAAAGTGCTAGAAAAATGTTAGAAAAATATACGAAAGGATAAAACAGTTTTGCAGAATAACTTTACCTTAAAAACAAATAATAAATAAGGGGAAATTTGCTTAAAATATTGACAATTCCCTTAATATGTGGTAGTATTTAAGGGAAAGAAAGGAGATTAAGGGCATGAGAATGTTTAATTATTCAGTAATTAAAGAGCAGAAATGGGATTCCGAACTTCTTGGCCTTATTGCGGCTATATACAAAGAAGCAGGAAAGCAAGACCTTTATCTTAAACAACGTCCAGAAGAACTTGAAAAGCTTGTGGAAATCGCAAAAGTACAAAGCACAGAGTCTTCCAATGCAATTGAGGGTATCGTTACGACAAATACCCGTATTAAACAACTTGTAGCAGAAAAGACAACTCCCAGAACCCGTGATGAACAAGAAATTGCGGGATACAGAGATGCTCTTAATATCATCCACGAGAATTTTGATGCAATTCCTGTTTCAAAAAACTATATCCTTCAGCTCCATAAGATTATGTACACTCATATGAATAACCCTATGGCAGGCAAAACAAAGAGTGTGCAAAATTATATAAGTGCAACTTATCCTGACGGACATTCAGAGGTCCTATTTACCCCCCTTGCTCCGTATGAAACTGAAGAAGCACTTGATAAAATCTGCGAAGAATATAATAAAGTTATTGGTAATCTTGAACTTGAACCATTGATTGCAATTCCGACATTCATTCACGATTTTCTCTGCATTCACCCTTTTAATGACGGTAATGGAAGAATGTCAAGACTGCTAACTACCTTGTTACTTTACAGAAGCGGATTTTATGTTGGCAAATACATCTCGCTTGAAGCTAAAATTGCAAACAACAAAGATTTATACTACGACTCCCTTAACAAATCTCAGGATGGTTGGCATGAGGGATGCGAGGATGCAACACCTTTTATAAAATATATCCTCGGTACCATCCTTGCTGCGTATAAAGACTTTGAAGACAGATTTTCCATTGTAGAAGAAAAACTTCCTGCAATCGAAATGGTAAGAAAGGCATCACTGAATAAGGTGGGGCGTTTTACCAAACAGGATATCAGAGAACTCTGTCCGTCACTCAGCATAAGCTCCGTTGAAGGGGCACTTCGTAAAATGGTAAGCGAAGGAGAGCTAAAGCGTGAAGGCTCGGGTAAATCTACTTGCTACTATCGATTGAAATAAGGTGATATTAGGATGAAACTTTATAAATTATTAAAAAGTGTGTTGGAGCAAGACCTTGCCCCTGTGGTTGTTTGCGATATTGATGATATAATCGTGTATATGAATCCATCTGCGATAGAGCGTTATCATAAGGATTTGACGGGCAAAAGCATTAAAGACTGCCATCCGCCAAAGGCAAATGAGCAGATTGATAAGGTGGTTGCGTGGTTTAAAGAAAGCAAGGATAATAACATCATATACACCTATCGCAATGACGAGGAAAATAAGGATGTGTATATGGTCGCTCTTCGTGATGATGACGGTACTTTAATCGGTTATTACGAAAAGCACGAATATAGAAATAAAGAAACAGTAGGGCTTTATCAGCCGAAAAAATGATGTAAAAACTTGAATTTGGAGAGAATCAATATGAAAAATCTAAAACTATTTTTCTCGGCATTAACAGTAGCATTTGCAATTTTGGGCTTAACAAAGGCTCTTTCAACTGATATTACAATGCCGATAACATTTGTTTGTTTAGCAACCACAATGTTTATATCCTCTAAAGAGTACAAGGATAAACAACAAAAAACTACAGCAATTTATTTTTTGCTGCTGGGAGTGTTCTTGTTAGCTGTAACCTCGTATAATGTTGTCTCAATTGTTTGGGGTATATAACAGACAAATAAGAATTTTTCGAACATCAATCCATATTTTTTCAAAAGGGTATTGACTCTCACGTTCCGTTATAGTGTATGCTCTTGTTGTGAGGTGATAAAATTGAAAATGAAGATTAAAGAATTTGCCGATTTTACGGGTGTAAGTGTGCGCACACTGCATTATTACGATGAAATAGGATTGTTGATGCCAGCCTTTGTTGACAAAACTACAGGTTATCGCTTTTACGACGAAAAATCTTTCCTTCGTATGCAAGAGATTCTCTTTTACCGTGAACTTGATTTTCCCTTAAAGGCTATTCGTGAGATTTTGTCATCTCCGAATTATGACAAAAGCAAGGCACTGAACGAGCAAAAACAACTTCTCACACTCAAAAAAGAGCGGTTAGAGCGGTTAATTTCTGCTATTGACGGTGCCGTGAAAGGAGAAAATGTTATGACAGCATTCGATAACAGTGAATTTGAAAAATATAAGGCTGAGGCACAAGAAAAATGGGGCAAAACGGATGCATACAAGGAACATGCTCAGCGGACTAAGAACTACTCCAAGCAGAAGTGGAATGACCTTGCCGAGGGAATGGACCATATTATGGCAGAGTTTGCACTCTGCATGAGAAAGGACGAAAGTCCTGATTCCACTGAAGCACAAAACCTTGTAAAAATGCTGCAG
>JAZLDW010000071.1:0-2195 GCA_045614945.1 Clostridia bacterium
CCACATCCTCCGGCAGAGACTCCTCAACAATAATCACATTCGTTGCGGGAATGCACACATATTCTGCAAATGCGCCGTCCCGGTCCACGCCCACACCCTGGGTGTCCTTGCACCACTGAATATCGCCGTTGTGACAGTTACGACAATGCTGGCAGGTCAAATGTCCCTCGCCGGAAACCCGTTGGCCCACATAAAGACCGGTCACACCGGCGCCCAGCGCCGCCACCTCGCCCACATACTCGTGGCCAATGGTCATTGGCGCTTTGATATGCTCCTGAGCCCAGGGGTCCCAGTTGTAAATATGAACATCTGTACCACAGATAGCGGTTTTATGTACTTTAATCAGCACCTCGCCGGGGCCGGGTACCGGGACAGGAACCTTTCTCAGCTCCAGGCCGGGGCCTGCCGCAGGCTTTACAATAGCATCCATTAGTTGCATAATTTTTCCTCTCTTTATCAGAAGTTTTATGTCTAGTGCCATTGTAGCACAGAAGAAAATTTTTGCAACTGATTTTGAGGATTTTTATGTGCAAATCAAGTATCATACATATCGTTATGGATAATGTTGCGTAAATATCTTCGAGTTAGCCATTGGAACAACAGGCAAAACAATAAGGGTGTGCCGTTCCAACGAACGGTACACCCGTACCATTGTAATGATTCCGCCTGTTCTACCGATATCGGTTACCGCCAATATGCCAAGAGTGACAAGGAAGTGCCTTACACTCGTTTGGTGTAATTTTTGGTTGGGAGCGCCCATACCTTGCGGTATCTATTCTGTTATAGATTAGCTTGCTTAAAAAAAGAAAACTTTTTCTGCCTTAAATCTATTTAAGCGAACAAGTTAGTTATTACCTTCGAGTCGCTCAAAAATATATGCCATCAACCCAGCTTTGTCTACATTCAGAACATACTGCCACTCATTATATAAAAGCTGCTCAGCATCTTTCATAAAATGCTCGTCGGACATATGCAGCCGTTTTCCCTCAGCTTCCCGTTCCTTTTTGTGATGGAAAAGTGTTTGTACCATTGATATAATAGCAGCTTGGTCTCCGCTTGCAAGAATCCGCTTGTAGGTTTCTTTACGCTCGTTCTCGTTCGCTATCCAAGTCGGCGTCTTATTTGGCATAGAATCAATTAAGGCATCTACATCTTTTTTGGTCATTACCTTTCTCATTTTGCCCCACGCCTTTTCGTTCCATGTAGGCACATAAAAGGTTGCACCCTTGTCATTCTTAGGTTTAAGAACGAAATACTTTTTTGTTTCTCCGCCAATATTCTGGTCTTCAATACTTATAATCTCACAAACACCTTGCGAGCCATAGACAACAACATCATTTACCTTAAACATCTTTTACCCCAGTTAAAGCTCCGTGAATTCATAAGAATACATAACACTACCATTATCATATTTATAGATAATCTGTCCAGTAGGCAAGACTTCCTTGGAAAACTTATCAAAATCCTTGCTGTGCTTCATACGAACAAAATCATCCGTATTTTCCACTTCGGCTTCTTCAAAAAATGTCTGCGGCCTGGAATTACCAGCACAGGCATTGCAAAACTTTGCTACAATTTCGTATTCTTTCATGCAGACTTCCCCCATTTTCACATAGATAAAGTATTAAAATTATATCAAAAGTTGCTTTTGAATTTCAAATGGACATTTTGCACAAATCTATGTTTTGACAAGAAACAGCCGCCCTTGATGGGCGGCTGCGTGCTTACTGGAAGTATTCGCTGACATCTGCCTTATCATTGTACTGCTTACGGACACGAACAACAAGAGACCCATCTTCTTGCTCTTCCTGGCTGACAATCTGGTAGCGGGTACGAGCTTTCTCCATCTTCTGCTTATAACTCTCGAATTCTCGACGATTAGCTTCGGTGATGGAATTTTTGCTCAGACCACAATCTTCCTTCTGCATAAACACTAAGGTTTGCAGAATACATGCTGCTTGTACTCGTTTCATATATACACCTCCTCACGGCTCAATACATTACGGCAGAATCGATTTGGCCAAAACTGCACGCAAGCTATCACCGTGTAAAAGGGTATCGGCTGCCGTCAATACCTTTGGCGGATATGCTATGCGATGGCACAGAATATAAACATAATTGTTCTGTACACTTGTATTTTACAATAAAAACGCTAAAATTTCAAACGAAATTTTGAGGACCTATTCGTCAAATTC
>JAZLDW010000072.1:0-7188 GCA_045614945.1 Clostridia bacterium
AAAAAGTGGTATAATATCAGGATAAGCTAAAATGGGGTTATGTATGTAAACATAGCGTGAACAAAGCTTTATTTTGAGAGGAATGAAATCAATATGGGATTTAAAGATATTGTTGAGAAAATCATCGGCACATACAGTGACCGTGAACTTAAAAAGATTTATCCTATTATGGAGTCTGTTCTTGCGCTGGATGAAGAAATGCAGAGCAAAACAGATGCAGAGCTTCGTGCAATGACGGATAAGTTTAAAGAAAGACTCAATAATTGTGAGACAACAGATGATATCTTGCCTGAGGCATTTGCTGTTTGTCGCGAGGCATCTTGGAGAGTGCTTGGCATGAAGCACTTTCCTGTACAGATTGTTGGTGGAATAGTTCTTCACCAGGGCAGAATTGCCGAGATGAAGACGGGCGAGGGTAAGACTTTGGTTGCTACATTGCCTGCATATCTCAACGCTCTTACAGGCAAAGGAGTTCACATCGTAACAGTTAATGACTATCTTGCAAAGCGCGACAGCGAGTGGATGGGTAAACTATATAACTTTTTAGGCCTCAGCGTTGGTCTTATTATACACGAAAAAGACAATGCCCAAAGAAAGGAAGCATATAGCGCAGATATAACCTATGGAACAAATAACGAAATGGGCTTTGATTATCTTCGTGATAACATGGTTATTTACGCAGAGAACAAAGTGCAAAGAGGCCACGCCTTTGCCATAGTCGACGAGGTCGACAGTATCTTAATCGACGAGGCGAGAACCCCCCTAATCATATCTGGTGTCGGTGACAAATCAACCGATCTCTATCTTCAGGCAGATCGTTTTGCAAAGACCTTAAAGTTTAAAAAGGTTGTAGAGACTGATTCTAAGGTAGAGGTTGAGGAAGCGCAGGAGTTTGACAACTATGACTACATTGTAGACGAAAAGGCTCATACTGCCATTCTCACTGCCAATGGCGTTAAAAAGGCAGAGGCAGCTTTTAATATTGAAAATCTTACAGACCCCGAAAACATGACAATATCTCATCATATAAATCAGGCAATTAAAGCAATCGGAGTAATGAAGAGAGATAAAGACTATGTTGTAAGAGACGGACAGATTATAATAGTTGACGAGTTTACAGGCCGTATGATGCTTGGAAGACGATACAGTGACGGGCTTCACCAGGCGATAGAAGCAAAAGAGGGAGTAAAAGTAGAAAATGAGAGCAAGACTCTTGCTACAATTACATTTCAGAACTTCTTTAGGCTTTATGATAAGTTATCAGGAATGACAGGTACTGCGCAGACAGAGGAAGAAGAGTTTCAGGAAATTTACAGTCTTGATGTTGTGGTTATCCCGACAAACAAGCCGCTTTTGAGAGTTGATTTGCCTGACAGCATCTATAAAACGGAGCTTGGAAAATACAACGCCGTAATTAGCGAGGTAGAAAAGGCACATGCGCTGGGTCAGCCTGTGCTTATTGGTACTGTGTCAATTGAAAAATCAGAAGTTTTAAGTAAGCTCTTAAAGAAGCGTGGCATAGCCCACAATGTGCTAAATGCTAAGTTCCATGACAAAGAGGCAGAAATTGTTGCTCAGGCGGGCAAGCTCGGTGCCGTTACTATCGCTACCAATATGGCGGGAAGAGGTACGGATATTGTGCTTGGCGGTAATGCCGAGTTTATGGCAAAAGCTGAGATGGAAAAACAGGGCTTTAGCGATGAAATGATTATTCAGGCGACTGGCTTTGCAGAGACCAATGATGAAGAAATCATAAATGCAAGAAATGTATATCGGGAGCTTTATGATAAATATAAAGAACAGATTGCACCCGAGCAGACAAAGGTTTTAGAGGCAGGTGGACTCTACATTATAGGTACAGAGCGTCACGAGAGTAGACGAATCGACAATCAGCTCAGAGGTCGAAGCGGCAGACAAGGGGATGTTGGTAAATCCAAGTTCTATCTCTCGCTTGAGGATGACCTTATGAGACTCTTTGCCCCCGAGCGTATAAATCGTGTTATGGAAACACTCGGTATGAGCGATGATGATGCAATTGAAAGCAAGATGCTCAGCAATACAATCGAGACCGCTCAGCAGAGGGTAGAGGGTAGAAACTTTGATATAAGACGCCATGTGCTTCAGTACGACGATGTGAATAATCAGCAGCGCGAAATGATTTACGAGCAGAGAGACAGGGTTCTTGGCGGAGAGGATATGCGCGGATTTATCGTGAATATGATAAACGATACCATAGATGGAATCGTGGCGCGTTACTCTGCAGTGTCGGATATTCCCGACGAATGGGACTTTGATGCTCTTAAAGACCATATGACAGCAGTCTTTGGTGAGTTGAGTGAAGAAACCTTTAATTATAGCGAGCATGAAATTGACCATATGACAAGAGAGAGTCTTAAAGAGCGCCTTGTAGAATACGCAACAGAGAAGTATGAGAGCAAAGAGGCCGAGTTCGGCGATGCCATGCGTGATGTAGAGAGGGTTATTCTCCTTCGCGTTGTTGATCAGAAGTGGATGGACCATATCGACAATATGGAACAGCTTCGTCAGGGTATAAACCTTAGAGCATACGCACAGAGAGACCCGGTTGTCGAGTATAAGTTTGAGGCAATGGACATGTTTGATGAAATGATTGCATCGCTTAAAGAAGATACTGTTAAATATCTCTTCCATGCGGTGCCTCAAAGCAAAATTGAGAGAGCTCAGGTTGCAAAGCCTGTTTCCGAGAACTTTGGCTCAGACGGAACAGTACAGAAAAAGCCTGTTCGTAATGTTACCAAAATCGGAAGAAACGACCCCTGTCCATGTGGCAGCGGAAAGAAGTATAAAAATTGTTGCATTGACAAAGACAATGCGTAGTTGCCTGATATAAAATTATATTAAGGATGTGATAATGTGATAGCTTTTGACGAGTACAAGCAAGGACTTGACGGAATGAAAAAAGATATAACAGATTTGAGGGATTCACTTTAGCATAGAAAAGACTCAGTCAGAGCTTAAAGATCTTGAAGAGCAAAGTGCGGAGCCTTCGTTTTATGATGATATGGATGCTGCCGGAAAGGTTATGCAGATGATTAAAGGCCTTCGGGATAAGCTTTTAAGATATGACGACCTCAAGACACTTTGGGAAGATCTTTGTACACTTGTAGAACTTGCTATAGAAGAAAACGATGATAGTGTACTTGACGAGGTAAAGAGTGGATATAAGACTCTTTGTGAAAACCTTGAAAATATGAAACTTGAGACAATGCTCTCTGGCAAGTACGACAAAAACAATGCCATTATTACTCTGCATGCAGGTGCCGGTGGCACAGAGGCACAGGATTGGTGTGAGATGCTTTATCGTATGTATACCCACTGGGCAGAGCGCAGAGGTTTTAAGGTAGAGACTCTTGATTTTTTAGACGGAGAAGAAGCCGGTCTTAAAAGTATAACATTTTTGGTTGAGGGGCTCAATGCCTACGGCTATGCAAAGGCAGAAAAGGGTGTACACAGACTTGTTAGAATTTCTCCTTTTGACTCGGCGGCAAGACGACATACCTCATTTGCTTCTGCGGAGGTTATGCCAGAGATAGAGGATGATATAGATGTTCAGATAAACCCTGATGACTTAAAGGTTGACACCTACCGCTCAAGCGGCGCGGGTGGTCAGCATATTAACAAGACCGAATCGGCAATTCGTATTACTCATTTACCAACCGGTGTTGTTGTAACCTGTCAGAACGAGCGATCTCAGCATAAAAACCGAGAGACCGCAATGAAGATGCTCAAATCCAAGCTTATTGAGATTGCGGAGCGAGAGCAAAAGGAAAAGATAGACGACCTTAAAGGTGTGCAGATGGAAATCGGCTGGGGTAGTCAGATCCGATCTTATGTGTTCCATCCGTACACAATGGTAAAGGACCACAGAACAGGGTTTGAGGTTGGTAACATAAACGCCGTTATGGACGGCGATGTTGACGGATTTATAAATGCGTATTTGATTGCAAAATCAAGGGGCGAGTTATAATCTATCTGGGAGGAAGAAAATTATGTTTGAGAAACTTTCATTTATAGAGCAACAATTTGAAGACCTTGCTCAAAAAATTAGTGATCCCGAGGTTATTGCAGATCAGGAGACATGGAGAAAACTCTGTAAGGAGCATTCAAACCTATCTCCCATTGTTGATAAATATCGCGAGTATAAGCAAAACAAAGAAACTATCGACGATGCTAACATGATGATGGATGACCCTGACACTGATAAAGAATTTAAAGAAATGCTTGTTGCCGAGATAAAAGAGGCAAAAGAAAACATCGAGAGAATTCAGGAAGAGCTTAAAATTCTGCTTTTGCCAAAAGATCCCAACGATGATAAGAATGTTATGGTAGAGATTCGTGGTGGTGCAGGCGGTGACGAGGCAGCTCTGTTTGCAGGTGATTTATTCCGAATGTACTCTATGTACGCAGATTCTATGAGATGGAAGACGGAGGTACTTAACCTCAGCGAAATCGGCATCGGCGGCATAAAGGAAGTCACCTTTATGATAGAGGGCGATGGTGCGTATAGTCGACTTAAGTTTGAAAGTGGTGTACACAGGGTACAAAGAGTACCTGAGACAGAGTCAAGTGGCAGAATTCATACATCTACAGTTACTGTTGCCGTGCTTCCTGAGGTTGACGATGTTGAAGTTGAGATAAATCCTGAAGATTTGCAGATAGATACCTATCGTTCAAGCGGTGCAGGCGGACAGCATGTTAACAAGACAGAATCGGCTATTCGTATAACTCACCTTCCGACAGGAATTGTAGTTGCGTGTCAGGACGAGCGCTCTCAGCACAAAAACAGAGAGGCGGCTATGAAGATGCTTCGTACACGCCTTTATGATATGATGGAGCAAGAGCGTAACGCATCTATTGCGGCGGACAGAAAGAGTCAGGTAGGTACTGGTGATAGAAGCGAAAGAATCAGGACATATAACTTCCCGCAGGGAAGGATGACAGACCATCGTATTGGTCTTACACTTTATAAACTTGAGCAGATAATGAACGGTGACCTCGATGAGATAATCGATGCACTCATCACAACAGACCAGAGCGAAAAGTTGAAGGCTCAGGCTGAGTAAACATATAACCTAAGAGGTGTAAGTTATGGATACAAAAATACTTACAACCGCAGATGAGGATTTAAAAATTGCCGCCGATATTTTAAAAAATGGCGGCAATGTAATTTTCCCCACCGAAACGGTTTATGGACTTGGAGCGGATGCAATGAGTCCTGACGCAGTTAAAAATATATTTAAGGCAAAGGGTCGTCCATCTGACAACCCTTTGATTGTTCATGTTTCATCAACTGATATGATCGGTGGAATTGTTGAGAATATAACAGATGAGGCAAGACGCCTCATGGATAAGTTCTGGCCCGGTCCGCTTACAATTATATTGAAAAAATGTAAAAATGTTCCATATGAAACAACGGGCGGACTTGATACTGTAGCGGTAAGGATGCCAAAAAGTGAGACAGCAAGACGACTTATAAAGTTGTCGGGTATACCAATTGCCGCGCCAAGTGCCAATTTGTCAGGAAAGC
Source organism: Clostridia bacterium (assembly GCA_045614945.1). Classification (GTDB taxonomy): domain Bacteria; phylum Bacillota; class Clostridia; order Monoglobales; family Monoglobaceae; genus UMGS1820. Next base: position 5,567 of record JAZLDW010000072.1, read on the forward strand.
CAAGTCCTACCGAAGCAAAGCACTGCATAGAGGATATGATGGGCAGGGTTGATGCCATTATATCTGGTGATATTTGTGAGGTTGGGCTTGAGTCAACAGTTGTTGATATGAGCGGCGATGTGCCGACTGTGTTGCGACCGGGCGGCGTTACTCTTGAGCAATTAAAAGAGGTTTTAGGTGAGGTAGAATGTATTACAAAGGTAACAGACGGAGAAGTGCCAAAATCACCCGGGCTAAAATACAAGCATTATTCCCCAAAGGCAGAGGTTGTTATCTTATCGGGTGATTTTGATGATGTAGAGGCGTATATAAATAAAAATTTGACCGACAAAAAGGTTGGCATTTTAACCTTTGATGAGTTCCCCAAAACGGATGGAGTTTTGTCAATTTCTCTTGGAAGTGTGAATAGACCCGAGGATGCCGCACACAGGTTGTTTTCTGCCCTTCGCGAGATGGACGAGCTTGGTGCTCAAATTGTATATGCCCCCGAGATTTCGGATAAGGGTGTTTGGATGGCGGTAAGGAACAGACTTTACCGCGCGGCGGGGGAGAGAGTAGTTGATGTGTCAGGTGGGATAGACAAAAAGAAAATACTTTTTGTCTGTACGGGTAACACCTGCAGAAGCCCCATGGCAGAGGGAGTGTTTAACCACCTTTCTAAAGAAAACAAAATCATGGCAGAGGCAAAATCAGCGGGAGTTTTTGTAAGTGGCGCAGGAATATCACAAAATTCGATAGATGCTATGGCAGAAATAGGGATTGATATTTCCACGGAAATATCAAAGCAGATAAGCAGCGAGATGCTAGATTGGGCAGATTTGGTACTTACAATGTCACAAAGCCACAAAGATATGATAATGGCAATGTATGGTTGTGACAAGGTTTATACACTTGGAGAATTTTGCGGCGATGGAGAGGACGTATCAGACCCATTTGGAGGTAATCTTGACATTTATAAAACTTGCCGAGATGAAATCAGAGAAAAGATATGTAAGGTTTTAGAAATTATAAAATAAAAGAAAATGAGAGATTGATATGATTAAGTTTGAGATGCTCAGTCGCGATAATATAGACGAGGTTTATGCCCTTGAAAAAGTATGTTTTGAGGACCCTTGGTCATTTGAATCCTTTGAGAGCGAACTTGACAACAAAATATCGGTGTATATAGTAGCCAGAGATGAGGAAACAAAAGAGATTGTCGGCTATGGCGGAGTGTGGATGATGTATGACTGCGGAGATATTACAAACATTGCCGTATCTCCCAAGTGTCGTCGTATGGGACTTGGAGAGAAAATTCTTGAACTTTTGACAGACATCAGTAATGAGAAAGGTATGAAAAGTTTAACTTTAGAGGTCAGGGCGTCTAATGATGCGGCAATCGGACTTTATACAAAATGCGGATTTACACACTGCGGAATACGAAAGAAGTATTATAAGGGTAAAGAGGATGCCGTGTTGATGAGTAAATCATTGATGGAGGAATAGAATATGAAGATTCTTGCTATTGAAAGTTCTTGTGATGAAACCGCAGCGGCGGTAGTAGAAGATGGAACAAAAATTCTGTCAAATGCAATTAATACACAGATAGAACTTCATAAAATATACGGTGGTGTTGTACCCGA
>JAZLDW010000073.1:0-1970 GCA_045614945.1 Clostridia bacterium
CCAGAGCCAACACCTGAAGAACCTAAAACTATCGACATTGAAGTTGTAGTTGATGGCGTTAAGTATGCTGGTACCCTCACTGAGAAAGAATAAAGGAGGTACAGTATGCTTAGTTCAGAAGATTTAGCTCAACTCGATGGCAGATATGATAGCCGTTATGTTCTTAAAGATGTGTGCAATGACCGACACACTCAAGAAGCACAGCAAATTACAGAGCTGACAGTGCAGCAAGCAAAAATAAATACCCAACTTGGGGCTTTAATAAAGATAAATACAGCGATGCTTACAGCAGTAGGGGCGGCTATTGTTGGAGCAATAATGAAGCTGATTATCAAATAAGGAGTTGATCCTTATGCCCGATTGTAAAAACTGCGAAAACATTAATTGGAAAAATCACTATTTAATGGCACAAGAAAGGTTTGATAAAGTTTTGACCAAACTTACTATAGGTACTGTGGTGGCGTTCACAATAGCCATTATATGCTTAATATCAACAATTTGTGTCATTCTCAAATTTGAGAGATTTATTGACGAATTTGAATATGTCGAAGAAACTGAAATACAAATAGAACAAGACTGGCGTGGAGATAACCGCGTCATATTGGACGATGATATGGAGGTAGTGTCAAATGGGGCAGAAGTATACGGAGACAAAGAAGAAATATTGGCGCAAGAAAACAACAAGGTCAACACTATTTACGTTACTCGATAAGAGAGAAACATTGTTGCAGAAGATGTGCCGCACATTTATAGCTTTAGTAAAAGCCATGTTTAAGAAATAAAATTTAGGGTACACAGTGAATCTGAATGATTTGCCGTGTACCCTATTTTTTTACCCATAAATAAGAATTTCACAGCCGTCAGAAATGCCTATTTATAGGTAAAACTACCATTAGCCATTGTGTAATTATCGCTTCGCTTCACCGGATCGACAAATGCAAAGCGGATTTTTATAATCTCCATACGATATCAACATGGTCTTTAAACACCGATATACGGTCAATTAAGACTTCTATTACTGCTCGCTTATCTTCAAAAGAAAGTTTGTTCCATTTCTGCGTTACATGAGATAAGTGAGTTGGAGTTTGCTCCAAGTCTTGATGTCGTTTTTTTACCATTTCAATCTCGGCATTGATTTGTTGTTTTTTCTTGTCGAGTTCTGTAATTTTACTTTCAATATAAGACATAGTAAGCGGATTAGTTGTTGAAGCAAGAGCCTTTAATATATTGTCTATCTCGGTTGAAACCTTTTCTTGTTCAATCAAAAGCATATTCAACTCGCCGTCATCATTTGTTTGACTGTGCTTTTTTTGAAGCGTAAGTGTTTTAATCTTTGCTTTAATGCGCTCAACAATCTGACTTTCAAAGTCGTCCGTTCTGATGGTGGGAGTTTTATGTTTGCAAGTGTGATAATAAGTTTTGCCCGTATCTACAAGATAATAGACATATCCGTTTTTTCGCTTTGAGCCGATTGTTGTCAAACTATAACCACAATAACCACATTTGACCTTGCCTGAAAAGAGAAACTTCGTGGGTTTGTGTGGTGTTACCTGTTTATTCTTCATCAGCTTGCGGCGACATTTAAGCCAAGTTTCGCTATCGACTAAGCCTATATGTGGGGCAATTACTAAGTTATTGGCTCTTTTGAACAGATAAAGGCTTGTCTCACCTGCAAATTGATCTATGTCGTCGATAATATTTATGCCCTGTTCTTTATAAAAATTGTATATTTCTTTATCGGCAAACGTATAAATTGGGTTTTGTAAAAACTCGGATAGTCTTGCTGTACTCCACAACTTGCCACGTCGGTTTCGCGCCAACCCTTTTTTATTGAGTGCTCGTGTTACATCGCCAAGCGTAGTTTCTGGGCGGGCGTACATCTCATAAATAAAGCGGATATCTTCTGCTTCGTCCTTTACAGGCTCATACATTGATGTCTTAATGCCCTGTATCGTTATAGGCACTTTTGC